>CAXSER010000140.1:0-7230 GCA_964236315.1 uncultured Acetobacteraceae bacterium
CGCCGCCGGTGCACGCCCCGCAGCCGCCCTCCGGCGAGGTGGTCGCGCCGGCAGGGGCCGCAGCGGTCGTCGCGCCCCCGCCGCTTCCGGCCGCCCTGTCTCCGGCCGCCCCGCCGCCGGCACCGCGCGAGCGGGTCAGGGCGGGCCGGGTGGTCTCGACGTCGGGCAGCCACGTCATCATCCTGCTTGCCCAGGACCCGCACACCCTGGCGATGGTTCAGATGGGCGGCCTGGTCTGCGCGCGCATCCCGGGCGCCACGGTGTACGGCCTGATCGAGGGCCTGAGCACGCCGATGCCGCTGCTCGCGGGCGAGGAGCAGGAGCTCAGGGTTGCCGAGATCGGCATCATCGGCGAGGTGTCCGACACCGCCGGCACGCGGGTGTTCCGCCGCGGCGTGTCGCGGCTGCCGACGCTCGACAGCAGCGTGCACTTCGCCTCCAGCGAGGACACGCTGACCGTGTTCGACCTGCCGGACCGCCCGTCGGTGTGCGTCGGCACCATCCACCAGGACCCGTCGGTCCCGGCCCGTGTCGGCGTCGACGACCTGCTGTGCAAGCACTTCGCCATGCTCGGCACCACCGGCACCGGCAAGTCCTGCGCGCTCACCCTGGTGCTCAAGCGCATCCTGGAGGGCAGCCCGAACGGCCACATCCTGCTGCTCGACCCGCACGGCGAGTATGGCCAGGCGTTCGGCGCGCGGGCCGAGCACCTCGGCGCCGACAACTTCCGGCTGCCGTACTGGCTGTTCAGCTTCGACGAGCTGGTCGAGATCATGTTCGGCCACGCCAGGGGCGCGATGGTCGCCGAGGTCATGTGCCTGCGCGAGCTGGTGCTGGCCGCCAGGCTCGCCCACGCCGGGCCGGGCGCCGACCGCAGCGGCATCACCGTCGACACCCCGGTCCCCTACATGATGAGCGACGTCACCCGGCTGCTCGACGTGGCGATCGGCAGCCTGGAGAACCACGGCAACACCGCGGCCTACCAGCAGATCCGCTCCAGGATCGCGGTGCTGCAGAACGACCGCCGCTACGCCCTGCTGTTCGACACCGGCGTCGTGGTGCGCGACACGCTCGCCGAGCTGATCGGGCGCATCTTCCGCATCCCCGCCGCCGGCCGCCCGCTCGCGGTGCTCGACCTCGCCAGCATCCCGTCCGAGGTGCTCAACGTCGTGGTCGCGGTCATCTGCCGTCTCGCGTTCGACTTCGCGGTCTGGGGCGGGCAGCGCGCGCCGCTGCTCCTGGTGTGCGAGGAGGCGCACCGCTACGCCCCGCAGGACACCGGCCTCGGCTTCGAGCCCGCCAAGCGCGCGCTGGCCCGCATCGCCAAGGAGGGCCGCAAGTACGGCATCAGCCTCGGCGTCGTCAGCCAGCGGCCGTCCGAGCTGGACGCCACCATCCTGTCGCAGTGCAACACCGTGTTCGCGTTCCGCATGTCCAACGAGCGCGACCAGGAGATCATCCAGGCCTCGCTCTCGGAGGCCTCGCCCGCGATCTCCGCCCTGCCGTTCCTGGGCAACGGCGAGGCGATCGGCATCGGCGAGGGGGTGCCCGTGCCGATGCGCCTGCGCTTCGCCACCCTGCCCGACGGCGAGCGGCCGCGCAGCACCTCGGCCTCCTTCTCCGAGCGCTGGACGGCCGGGGACGGCGAGGACACACGGCTCGACCGCTTCGTGCACGCGCTGCGCGACCGCAAGGCGCCGGGGACCGCGGGGGACTGAGGCAGCAAGGTCGAGGCTCTGCCTCGAACTCCGCCAAGGGCTGGGCCCTTGGATCGCCTTGCCTAGGAAAGCCGGTCCGGGGGCGGCTCGCCCCTGGCGGGTCCGGGCGGGGCCCGGCCTTGCCTGCCTGGCCGCGCGAGGCCGCCGCCTTGACGCTCCGGCCCGCTGCCCCCACACCGCGTCCATGGACACCGCCGCAGGACATATCGAGAACACGCCCCTGGCCGACGCGCTGAGCGAGCGCTATCTCGCCTACGCCCTGTCGACCATCACCTCGCGCTCGCTGCCCGACGTGCGCGACGGGCTCAAGCCGGTGCACCGCCGGCTGATCTACGGCATGGCCCAGCTCCGCCTCGACCCGACGGCCGGCTTCAAGAAGTGCGCCCGCGTGGTCGGCGACGTGATGGGCAAGTACCACCCGCACGGCGACAGCTCGATCTACGAGGCGATGGTGCGCCTCGCCCAGGACTTCGCGGTGCGCTACCCGCTGGTCGAGGGGCAGGGCAACTTCGGCAACATCGACGGCGATAACGCCGCCGCCATGCGCTACACCGAGGCGCGCATGACCACGGTCGCGGCCCTGCTGCTGGAGGGCATCGACGAGGATTCGGTCGACTTCCGGCCCACCTACGACGGCGTGGAGACCGAGCCGGTCATCCTGCCGTCGGCGTTCCCGAACCTGCTCGCCAACGGGGCGGCCGGCATCGCGGTGGGCATGGCGACCTCGATCCCGCCGCACAACGCCGGCGAGGTGTGCGCGGCCGCGCTGCACCTGATCGCCCATCCCGACGCGACGACGATCGACCTGCTGGCGCACATGCCCGGGCCGGACTTCCCCACCGGGGGCACGCTGATCGAGGACCCGCTCGCCCTGGTGCAGGCGTACGAGACGGGGCGCGGCGGGTTCCGCGTGCGTGCGCGCTGGGCGGTCGAGCAGGGGCGCATGGGGCTGTGGTCGATCGTGGTCACGGAGATCCCGTACCAGGTGCAGAAGGCGCGGCTGATCGAGCAGATCGCCGAGCTGATGGAGCTGAAGAAGCTGCCGCTGCTCGGCGACATCCGCGACGAGAGCACCGAGACCGTGCGCCTGGTGCTGGAGCCCAAGACCCGCGGCGTGGAGCCCGAGGTGCTGATGGAGACGCTGTTCCGCGCGACGGCGCTGGAGTCGCGCTTCCCGCTGAACATGAACGTGCTCGACGCGACGCGCACGCCGGGCGTGATGGGGCTGCGCGGGGTGCTGCGCGCCTGGCTCGACCACCGCCACGAGGTGCTGGGGCGGCGCTCGCGCCACAGGCTTGCGGCGATCGAGCGGCGGCTGGAGATCCTGGGCGGGCTGCTCGCGGCCTACCTCAACCTCGACGAGGTGATCCGCATCATCCGCGAGGAGGACGACGCGCGCGCCAGCCTGATGGCTGCCTTCTCGCTGAGCGAGCTGCAGGCGGACTCGATCCTCAACATGCGGCTGCGCAGCCTGCGCCGGCTGGAGGAGATCGAGATACGGCGCGAGCACGCGGCGCTGGAGAAGGAGCTGGCCGGGCTGCAGGGGCTGCTCGGCAGCGAGGCGCAGCGCTGGCGCCGGATCGCCTCCGAGATCGCCCGCGTGCGCAAGGACTTCGGCACCGGCCCGCTCGGCGATCGGCGCACGGTGATCGGCGCGGTGCCGGCGGCGATCGCGATCTCCGACATCATCCCCGTCGAGCGCGAGCCGCTGACGGTGATCCTGTCCGAGAAGGGGTGGCTGCGCGCCGCCAAGGGGCATGCGCTCGACCATGCGGGGCAGAAGTTCAAGGAGGGCGACGGCCTGCGGCTCGCGCTGGAGTGCGAGACCACGGACCGGCTGTGCCTGCTCGGCAGCAACGGGCGGGTCTACACGCTGCGCGCATCGGAGCTGCCACGCGGGCGCGGGGACGGGCAGGCGATCCGCGTGCTGGTCGAGCTGGCGGCGGAGGACGACCTGGCGGCGCTGTTCGTGTGGCGGCCGGGGACGCGCTGGCTGGTGGCGTCGAGCGGCGGGCGCGGGCTGGTGGTGGCGTCCGACGACCTGCTCGCGGAGAAGCGCACCGGCAAGCAGGTGCTCAACGCCCGCGACGGGGAGCGCGCGCTGCTCTGCGTGCCTGCGGTCGGCGACCACGTCGCGGTGATCGGCGACAACCGCAGGCTGCTGGTGTTCCCGCTCGACCAGGTGCCGGTGCTGTCGCGCGGCACCGGAGTCACGCTGCAGCGGTTCAAGGACGGCGGGCTGCGCGACGCCCGCGTGTTCGCGCTGGCCAGCGGGCTGACGTGGCGGCTGGGCGAGAAGACCCGCACGGAGACCGGGCTGCGCGACTGGATCGGCGAGCGCGGCCAGGCCGGGCGGGCGCCGCCGGCGGGGTTCCCGCGCTCCGGGCGCTTCGAGTAGTCGCCCACCCTGCGGGACAGCAGGCTTCAGCAGGCAAGGCTGGGCTCTGCCCAGACCCGCCAGAGGCTGGGCCTCTGGACTGCCTTCTCTTGGGGAAGGCGATCCAAGGGCCCAGCCCTTGGCGGAGTTTGAGGCAGAGCCTCAACCTTGCCTTGCCTTCAGACGGTTCGGCCCCCGGCCTTGCGTCCTCCTCCGGCCGTGGTGCCATCTGCGTCGCAGGCAGCGGCGGGGTGTGGCGTGGCGGGACGGTGGGTGGTGGCGGTGGCGGCGGTGTGCGCGGCCTGTGCGGGGCCGGTGTCGCTGCCGCCGGACACGGCGCGGCTGCCGCCGGGGGCGCTGGGCGGGCAGGACCCTGACCTCGCGGCGATCGGGCAGGCGTCGGACGCGTTCTCGAGCGCGTCGCGAACCTACGGCCGGCCGGCCGAGGCGGCGCGGGCGGCGGCGGCGGTCGAGTACCTGGGCGGCGTGCTGAACACGAGCCCGCGCTGGTCGTGCCTGTCGGGGATCGCGCACGCGCAGATCCTGGGGGCGCGGGGCGACGTGCGGCGTGCGCTCGGGGTCGCGCCGGGGACGCCGTCGCAGCTGGTGGTGGACGACCTGATCCGGGCGGCGGACGCGCTGGCGGACAACGACCGGGCGGCGGCGGAGCGGGCGCTGTCGCCGCCGGCGTTCGCGGCGCCGCCGGCGGAGACGCTGCGGCTGCTGGGCAACCTGCCGTACCTGCAGGCGGTGAACGTCGCGACGATGCGCGTCGACGCGGAGGTCAACTCGGGAGACTTCGGCGGGGCCTGCCTCGGCGAGACGTAGCGAGCGGGTGCGAGGCGCAAGGCAAGGTCGAGGCCCTGCCTCGAGCTCCGCCAGGGGCGAGCCGCCCCTGGACCGGCCTTCCTGGGTCAAGCAGGCCCAGGGGCGGCTCGCCCCTGGCGGGTCCGGGCGTGGCTGGCCAAAGGTTCCGATGGCCTTCCTGGCCGTTGGAATGGCCAGCGGCGGGAGCGTCCGGTCTTGCCTCCTAGAAACTGGTGCGTGCGCTCACGCCGCCTGGCCGCGGACGAAGCTGCCGGGCGCGTCCTCGCCGGTGCCGCCGGGGATGCGGGCGGGGACGGTCCTGCGGTCGAGGGCCGCGACCCAGCGCTGCCAGTCGGGCCACCACGAGCCGGCCATCTCGGCGGCCCCGGCGTACCAGTCGTCCGGGCCGGGCGGCAGGTCGGCGTGGAGCCAGTGGCTGTAGCGTCCGCTCTCCGGGGGATTGACCACGCCGGCGAAGTGCCCGGAGGCGGCGAGGACGAAGCGGCACTCGCCGCCGAGGTGGCGCGCGCCGCGGTAGACAGAGCGCCAGGGGGCGATGTGGTCGTCGCGCGCGGCGAGGACGTAGCAGGGCACGTCGATGCGCCCGAGGTCGATCGGCACGTCGAGTAGGGTCAGGGAGTCGGCGCGGGCGAGGCGGTCGGCGCCGTAGAGCTGGCGCAGGTAGAAGCCGTGCAGGCGGGCGGGCACCGGGGTCGCGTCGCCGGTCCAGTGCAGCAGGTCGAAGGGGAACGGGTCGTTGCCGGTCAGGTAGTTGTTCACGACGAACGACCAGATCAGGTCGTTGGCGCGCAGCAGGGCGAGCATGGCGGCGTGGTCGGGCGTCGGGGGCTGGCGACGCGGGGCGGCCTGCGGGGCGGCCTGCGGGGCCCGGGGCGGGGCGTCCGGGGCGACGTCGGCAGGGACGCCGAGGGCTGCGAGCTGGCCCTCGTCGATGAACACGCCGAGCTCGCCGCTCTCGGCGAAGTCGAGCATCGCGGTGAGCAGGGTGAGCGAGGCGATGCGGCGGTCGCCCGTGCGGGCCATCGCGGCGAGGGTGGCGGCGAGCAGGGTGCCGCCGAGGCACAGCCCGACCGCGTTGACCTCGTGCGCGCCGGTCAGACGCAGGACGGCCTCCAGGCTGGCGAGCACGCCGCGGCGCATGGCGTCCTCGAACGCCTGGCGGTCGAGCGAGTCGCCCGCGGCCTCGCCGTCCTCCTCCGCGGCGCCGGGATCCGGCGGGGGGAGGCGGGCGGCGTCCGGCGTGCCGGGTGCGGGGTGGGGGGTGCTGCCGGCCTCGGGGTGGGGGGGGACGGCCCAGCTCAGCATGAAGACGGTGTGGCCCTGGGCGGTGGCCCAGCGGACGAAGCTGCTCCGCGGGCGCAGGTCGAGCGCGTAGAACTTGCTGGTCCAGGGCGGCACGACCAGCAGCGGGCGGGCCAGCACCTGCGCCGTGGACGGGGCGTACTGGATGAGCTGGAGCAGCTCGTTCTGGAACACGACGCGGCCGGGGGTGATGCCGACGGTCTCGCCGAGGCGGAAGGCGCCGGGCGCGGGCAGGCGGGCGGCGAGGCGGTCGCGGCCGCGCTCCAGGTCGCCCAGCAGGCTGGCCAGGCCGCGCAGCAGGTTGTCGCCGCCGGTCTCGACGGTGCGCCGGAGGATGCCGGGGTTGGTCAGCAGGAAGTTGGCCGGGCTCATCGCCTCGACGAACTGGCGGGCGTAGAAGTCCGCCTTCTGCACCGTGCGCGGCGAGAGGCCGTCGGCATGGCCCACGACGTCCTGCACGTAGCGGGCGGAGAGCAGGTAGGACTGCTTGATGAAGTCGAACAGCTCGTCCTTCCAGGCGGGGTCCTTCGAGGGGGCGTCGTCCGGGGCGTCGTCGTCCGGGGCGGCGTCCGGGGCCGGGCTTCCCGGCGCCTGGTCGCGCGCGGCGGCCGGGTGCCCGGCGGCGCCGGGCTCGGGCGGGCGGGGGGGCTCCAGGCCCCAGAGGCGGCGCGTCGTGCGCTGCCAGAGCGTGAGGTAGTCCTGCCAGAAGCCGATCTGCGCCTGCACCAGGCCGGCGCGGTGGGCCATGAGGCGCGCGGTCATGTCCATGAAGGCGCCGCCGATGTTGAGCGGGTCGGCCTCGCCGCTGCGGCCGGTGGCGGCCGGGTCGAGCACCTGGCGGCGCAGCCAGTCGCCGACCAGGCGGCGCGAGCGCTCCGCGACGTCGGCCATGGTGCGCCCGATCGCGAGCGGGTCGGGGATCGCGAGGCCGGGGAGCGCCAGGCCGGCAAGCGCGCTGCCGGCGGCGCCGGCCACGGTGGCGGCCTTCATCGAGGCCATGAGTGA
>CAXSER010000141.1:0-7188 GCA_964236315.1 uncultured Acetobacteraceae bacterium
GCCCGGTGCCGTGGCGCCGGGCGCCGAGCCGCCCCCGCCTCCCGCGCTGCCGCTGCCGGCCAACACCGCGCGGCTCGCGGTCTCCGGCCTGCTCGGGCGCACCGTGAACGAGTCGAACGGCAAGGCCATCGGCCGCGTGGTCGACGTGCTGGTGGACGCCGGCGGCGTGCCGCGCGCGGCGGTGATCGACTTCGGCGGCTTCATGGGGCTCGGCTCGCGCAAGATCGCGGTGGAGTGGTCGGCGTTCGCCTTCCCGCCCGGCGGCTCGGACGCGGCGCTGACGATCGTGCTCAGCCCCGAGCAGATCAAGAATACCCCTGAGTACGTCGGCCCGGGCAGGCCGGTCGCCGTGGTCGGCCCGGGCACGCCCGTGCCCCGGCCCGGGCCCTGAGCGCCGCCGCCGGCGCGCCGGACCGGCGCGCGCGGGTCGGGCTCGACCTGCTGAACTTCTTCGTCGCCAACCTGCAGACCGCGTTCGGGCCGTTCGTCTCCGTCTACCTCACCACCCAGGCCTGGACTCAGGGGCAGATCGGCCTGGCGCTCAGCATCGGCACTGTCGCCTCGATGGCAAGCCAGATCCCCGCCGGCGCCCTCGTCGACCAGCTGCACGGCAAGCGCGGGGTGGCGGCGGCGGCGATCCTCGCGGTGATCGGCGGCGCCCTGCTGCTGGCGGCGTGGCCGGCGCGGCTGCCGGTGGCGGCGGCAGAGGTGCTGCACGGCTTCGCCTCCTGCGTGCTCAGCCCGGCGATCGCGGCGATCAGCCTGGCCGCGGCCGAGGCGGGCGGCATCGCCGCCGGCGAGCGCTTCGGCCGCAACGCGCGCTGGGCGTCGATCGGCAACGGCGTCGCGGCGGGGCTGATGGGGGCCTGCGGCTTCTGGATCTCGGCACGCGCGGTGTTCGTGCTGGCGGCCCTGCTCGCCGTGCCCGGCCTGCTGGCGCTGCGCATGATCCGCCCGGGCACCGCGCGCTCCGTCGAGCCGGCCGGCGCGCATCCCGCCGCGGCCCCCGGGCCGGCGATGCCCGGCCCGCCGCGGCTGCCTGTGCGCGCGCTGCTGGCCGACCGCCGCCTGCTCGCATTCTCGGCCTGCGTGGCGCTGTTCGGCCTGTCCAACGGCGCCATGCTGCCGCTCGCCGCCAGCGAGGCCACCTCGCAGATCGGCGCGCGCGCGCAGCTGGTGATCGCCGCCTGCATCGTGCTGCCGCAGCTCCTGGTGGCGCTGCTCTCCCCCGCGGTGGGCCGCAGCGCCGAGGCGAGCGGGCGGCGCGGCCTGCTGCTGATCGGCTTCGCGGCGCTGCCGGTGCGTGGCGTGCTGCTGTCGATGCAGCTCGGGCCCTACGCCCTGATCGCGATCGAGGCGCTGGACGGCATCGGCGCGGCCTCGCTCGGCGTGCTGCTGCCGCTGATCGCGGCCGACATCACCCGCGGCACCGGGCGCTTCAACCTGTGCATGGGCTTCCTGGGGCTGTGGACCGCAGGTGCCGCCACGCTGAGCACGGCGCTCGGCGGGCTGATCGCGGACCGCGTCTCGGTGAGTGCCGCGTTCCTGGTGCTGGCGGGGGCAGGGGCAGCGGGCACCCTGCTGGTCTGGGCGGTGATGCCGGAGACGCGGCGGGGGTGAAGCAAGGAAGGTCGAGGCTCTGCCTCGAACTCCGCCGAGGGCTGGGCCCTTGGATCGCCTTCCCTAAGTGAGGCCAGTCCAGGGCGGCTCGCCCTGGCGGGTCCGGGCGGAGCTGCCAGAGGTTCCGACGATCCACCTGAGCCGTTGGAATGGCAGCGGAGGGAGAGCCGGGTCTTGCTTCCTACTCGTCCGACGCCGGCTCCTGGTCCGCGTCGTATGCCACCTCGAGCACCGCAAGCCATGGGTATCGCGTGTCCACGATCGTGCCGTCCGGGTTGGCGAGCCGCCCGTCCGCCGTCACCGGCACGTGCTTCATGGTGACCGCGTCGTCGACGTTGCCGCCGACCACGCTGAGTATCCCCGGCTGGCGCGCGACCACGATGTCGCAGTGCCCGGGCCACAGGGTGGGGGTCGGCAGGTCGGCGAAGCGCAGACCTGCGGAGTGCCCGCGCCCCATGCAGATCAGGTCGCCAGGCTGGGGGGCGTAGTCCACAGGGTTGCGCGCGTGCAGGATCGGCGAGTCGCCCGAGGCCGCCGCGTTGACGTAGGTCGCGTGGTTCGGCGAGTACGGGAAGCGGGTGCCCGCGCCGGCGGTGCGCATCACGTAGGAGATGAACGCAGCGGACCAGGCGTAGTGCGCGTCGCCGGCGGCGTTGAACACGTGGCCGTCGACGTCGTGCTTGCCGGTCCAGCCGGCCTCGCGCTCGCCGGGATCCTGGCCGATCCACCAGTACTGGCCGACCTGCTGCCACAGTCCTGGCTGGCGTTCCGGCTTGTCGGCAGGCGCGGGGATCGGGCGGGTATCGGGCGGATCGTCGTCCACGGGCTGGCCGAACATGCGCCACTGCGCGAGCGCGATGCCGACGACGTCGACGCGGGCGAACGGCTCGAAGTTGCGGCTGGCGAAGTCGGGGACACGGTCGGCGGACACCAGAGGGCCGGCGCCATACGGGCCCTGGGTGACAGGAGTCTGTCCCGGGACACTCTTCGCGCGCGACGCACAACCGGTGAGTGCCAGGACGGCGCCAAGCAGGAGGATCATCGAGGAACCCGCACCGGCGAGGCCGGAACGGGAATGCGCTGCACATGCCGGGATCATCATACGTGCGTGCCACGCTCGCGCGTGGCCTGCAACCGCAGGTGAGGTCACATCACGGCGAAGCGGGCGGCCACACGCAGGTGTCGGCCGCCCGGCAAGTCGCCGAACCGAGGCCCTAGGCGGCCGCGGGCTGCGCTGCCAGGCGGCGCTCGGCCACCTGGGTGCGCATGGACTTCTGCAGCTTCTCAAAGGCGCGCACCTCGATCTGGCGCACGCGCTCGCGGGAGATGCCATACTGCTGCGACAGCTCCTCCAGCGTGGTGGCATTGTCCTTCAGGCGCCGCTCGATGAGGATGTGGCGCTCGCGCTCGTTCAGCGTCTTGAGCGCGTCGCCGAGCAGGGCCTTGCGCCCGGTCAGCTCCTCGCGCTCGGCCAGCTCGCTCTCCTGGCCCTCGCCGTCGTCGACAAGCCAGTCCTGCCACTCACCCTCGCTGTCTGCGCGCACGGGCGCGTTCAGGCTGTGGTCGGGCGCTGCCAGGCGGCGGTTCATGTTGACCACGTCCTGCTCCGGCACGGCCAGCATGGTGGCGATCTTGGTGACCTGCTCGGGCTTGAGGTCGCCGTCCTCGATCGCCTGCATCTGCCCCTTGAGGCGGCGCAGGTTGAAGAACAGCTTCTTCTGCGCGGCCGTGGTGCCCATCTTCACCAGCGACCAGGAGTGCAGGATGTACTCCTGGATCGCGGCCCTGATCCACCACATCGCGTAGGTCGCGAGGCGGAAGCCGCGGTCGGGGTCGAAGCGCTTGACCGCCTGCATCATGCCGACGTTGCCCTCGCTAATGAGCTCGCCGACCGGCAGGCCGTAGCCGCGGTATCCCATGGCGATCTTGGCCACGAGACGCAGGTGGGAGGTGACGAGCTTGTGCGCCGCCTCGGTGTTCTCGTCGTCCCGCCAGGCGCGCGAGAGGGACAACTCCTCCTCCGGCGTCAGCATGGGGAACTTGCGGATCTCCTGCAGGTAGCGGGAGAGGTTGCCCTCGGGGGCAACGTTGATGACGGCGGCAGCCATGGGCGGGCTCCTTCTCGTCTGGCGCGACGAATTCCCTCCCTTACGGCGGGGGATGGGCGTCGGTTCCGGCGATCGGCTCGGGGACGCGGTGATCGGCTGTCACGTTCCGGACAACCCCCTGATGCAGCGGGGTTCCCGGCAGCCGATTCGACACCGCACGCCCGCGATGCCGATGAACGGTTTCATAGAGGACCGCGCCGGTCCTGTCAACGAAACACGGTGCGCGATCACGGGATGGTGCGGTGCGCAAGAGGCCCGTGCGTGATCGTCGGCCCGCGTGGCTCATCGGCCGCCCTCGCCGAGCGAGAGCAGCGCCAGCAGCCCCGCGAGGTCGGCCGGCGGCGACGTCTCGAAGGACAGCGGCGCCCCCGTGCGCGGGTGGGCGAAACCGAGCCGCGCCGCGTGCAGCGCCTGGCGGGGGAAGTCGAGCAGGGTGCGCCGGATGTCCTCGGGCAGCGACTTCGCCACCGCCGGCACGCGGCGCAGGTACACGGGGTCGCCGACCAGCGGGTGGCCGCGCGCCGCGAGATGCACGCGGATCTGGTGGGTGCGCCCCGTGTCGAGCCGGCACTCCAGCCGGCTGACCGCCGCCTCGTGCACGCCCACGGTGCGGTAGCGGGTGAGCGCGTGGCGGCCGCCGTGCGCGAGCACGGCCATGCGCTTGCGGTCGCGCGGGTCGCGGCCGATCGCGCCCTCGATCTCGCCGGCGGGCGGCACCGGCATCCCCCAGGCGATTGCGACGTAGGCGCGGTCCAGGTCGCGGGCGGCGAAGGCGGCGGACAGTGTGGCCAGCGCCTGCTCGGTCTTGGCCACGACCATGACGCCGGAGGTGTCCTTGTCGAGGCGGTGGACGATGCCGGGGCGGCGCTCGCCGCCGATGCCGGGCAGGCTGTCGCCGCAGTGCGCCAGCAGCGCGTTGACCAGGGTGCCGTCCTCGTTGCCGGGCGCGGGGTGCACCACCAGGCCCGCCGGCTTGTCGAGCACCAGCAGGTCGGCGTCCTCGAACAGGATGTCGAACGGGATCGACTGCGGCCGCGGCGTGGCGGCGACCGGGGCGGGCAGGCGCAGCTCGTAGCGCGCGCCCTCTCGCACCGGCTCCGCGGGCTCGCCCGTCCGCACGCCGTCGCGGGTGACGCGACCCTCCACGATCAGGGCCTTGACCCGCGAGCGCGACAGCGTGCCGATGCTTTCGGCGAGGAAGCGGTCCAGCCGCTGCCCGGCCGAGCCCTCCGGCGCCGACACTGTCAGCGGGGCGGGCGCTTCGTCTGCGGGGCCGGGCGCAGGGCTGGTGTCGTCCAGGACGTTGGGCATGGCGTGGGGATAGCCGGGATCGGCCGCCCTCGCGAGGGCCGCGGCCGCGCGGCTTCGGCGCGGCGTCGGCGGAAGGGCAGGGGAGGGGCTGGATGCGGGCGCTGATGGTCCTCGTGGTGGGGATGGGGGTGCTGATCGTGGTCGGCGTCGTCGGGCTGATCGTGGTGGTGACGGGGCGGGTGGCGTCGCGGCACGCGCCCGCGCTGCCGGCCGTCGTGCTTGAGGAGCCGGCGGGCACGCGCATCGCCGGGATCGCGCCGCTGGGCGACAGCCTGGCGCTGCGGCTGCAGGGTGGCGGGGCCGACCGCGTGGTGGTGGTGGACCCTCAGGGCCGCGTGACCAGGCGGCTGGAACTAGCGCGCTGAGCCGCGGCGCGGAGGCGACACGGCACGGGTGCGCCGGTTGCCTCGGGTCTTCGTTGGGCTGCCGGTCGGGTCGTGCCGGTTGGCCGAGGTGCCGTGGCCGCCTGTGCACTGGTGCCCCCTGCCGGTGCGAGGTTCGGGGGTTGCGAAGGTCTGGCCCCTGCCGTAAGAGACCGGCCGGCCCGAGCAGTCCCGTTCGTCTAGAGGCCCAGGACACCGCCCTCTCACGGCGGTAACACGAGTTCGAATCTCGTACGGGACGCCAGGGCTTTCAACAAATTAGACGGCGTGATCGTCGCGTCCTGGGTCGTGATCCCAGGTTGTCGCGTATCGTTCACTGTCGAAGAGGTATGATGCTTACGAGCTTCGCCGGGCCCTTTCAGGCAGCTATGCGACCGCCAAAGACGCGGCATCGTCGGCGCCACACGGGATCCGAGGCTCGATGATGGCGAAGTCTCCTTCCTCCGGCAGCGCTGAGTCGCCTTGCGGCACCAGCGTGGTCCACAAGCCCCGCGCCGTCATCCCTACCCCGGCCGATGCCTACTCCTGCACCTGCCCTGCGACCGACTACGGCTCGCCCATCCGCGCCGACATGATCTTGAGACCAGCGCCAACGCCGCAACCCAAAAGCCCCACGCTTGGTGTCCGTCTGAGAATGGTCATGGGTGGGCGACGCGCCGGAGTAGCAGGGCGCCCATGCTGACGTGGATCATGGCCCTGGAGACGTCCAGGCACTTCTCGTGGTCACGCACCAGAGGGTGCCAACGCGTCATCCAGCCGAAGGTGCGTTCCACCCCTTCCCGCGCCGCGGCAGCACCTGGAAGCCGACGTGGGCGGGCAGTTTGCGCACGATCTCGAGGACGAAGTCGGGGCAGGCGGACGCACTCATCATCTTGCCCTTTTCGTAGGCGCCATCGGCGAACAGGTGCCTCAGCCAGGGCCGGCGCTTGCGCACGGCCGCGACGATCTTCTCGGCACCCGCCGCATCCTGCATGTCGGCCGTGGTCAGGTTGACCGTCAGCAGCCGCCCGTCGGTGCCCACCGCGATGTGGCGCCCGGTCCGTTTCGCACCGTCATAGCCGCCACTTCCGGGCGCGTGCGGTGCCTCCACTGTCCAGCACGCCTGCGCTCGGGCTGGCCTCGCGACCGGCCTGCTCACGGTCGGGTATCAGCGAGATGTCTTGGACGGTATGGAGCAGCAGGCGGCGCACGAAGCGCGAGAACCATCAGGTGACCGTCTGCCGCGGACCGAAATGCACGGCGGCATGCGCCAGACCCCACCGGAGCGGGCCATGGTTTTGATCGCGTTTAACACCTCGCGCAGATCGGCTTTCGGCAGCCTGCCACCTCCGGCCGGTGCAGGCAGGAGGGGCATGATCTGCTCCCGTCGAGATGGCATGCAGCACGTCGGACAATCCGCGGCCGGTGAACGCGACGCCGCCTTGATGGTGATGCATTCGGTAGTCGACAGCACGCGCGTGACCTTGAGCGAGCGTGGGATGAAGGACACCAGGGTCAAGGACACGGGAGAAACTGCCAGGTACATCCCTTCGCGACCTACCCACGTCGTACAAGCCCGACCAAACGCAAAGCATCGGAGAACCAGAACTCGAACGTCCGATCCGAGGACATTTCGCTGCCGCTGACGGCGTAGGGTCGCCAGTTCCAGGCACCCAGTGTCGGTCAGCGCCTTCTTGCTGCCGTAGCCGCTGCAACTGTTGCCGCGCTCGTCCCCTGGGGCCTGTTAGTCTCTGAGGCAATCGAGTGCGTCTTTCAGGCAGAGCACC
>CAXSER010000142.1:0-7127 GCA_964236315.1 uncultured Acetobacteraceae bacterium
GCGAGCCGAACAGCTGGGTGGCGGCGTGCGGCGCGCTCATCTGCGTCATGTCGAAGTGCAGCAGGCGGCGGCCGAGGGCTATGGCGAGGCGCTTGCTCAGGTAGGTCTTGCCGGTGCCGGGGGGGCCTGCGAGCAGGAAGATGCCGACCGGCTTGCCGCGGACCTGCAGGGCAAGGCGGCGGCGCAGCTGCTGGGCGATGTCCTCGCACACCTGGTCCTGGCCGATCACCTGGGCGCGCAGGGTCTCGGCCAGGGCGGCCGCGTCGATCACCGTCGCCTTCTCCTGGCGCGACAGCAGGTCCTCGAGCGCCGCGCGGTTGGTCAGCCGGGCCAGCACGTCCATGATCCATCCCCGTCGTCGGCGGCGCACACGCCCGCCGGCCGCCACCTTGCGCGCCGCGACGCCGGCCCGCCACTCGTGGCCGATCCCGCCCAGCAGCAGCGCCCACGATCCCGCGGCGAGCACCGCGTAGAGCGCGCCGAGCCGGGTCAGCCACACCAGCGTGGCCTGCAGCAGACCGGTCGGCGACAGGTGCAGCTGCACCAGGATCTGCACGATCGCCAGCGTCAGGAACAGCAGCATCATCACCGGCATCAGCCGGGTCGCGGCGGGCACCAGGCGCTTCACCGGCGGCTCACTGGGCCACCACGCCGACGTCCAGGGTCCGCCCGGCCGCGAGCGTGGGCAGCTGCACCGGGCCGGAGAGCGTCAGGGCGCCGACGTCGATGCCGCCGGGACCGGCGTCGCGGAGCGAGACGGTGCCGACGCGTCCGATCGGCAGGGTCACGGCCACGGGCTGGCGGGTGAGCGCGACGAGGCGGGTGTAGCCGGCGGAGCTGACCTGGACGCTGCCGCCCGTCCCCGGTCCCGCGTCGAACAGCGGCAGGCGTACCAGCCTGAGGCGGCCGCGCCGCACGGCATCGGCGAGGGTGGCGGCCTCGGACGGCGGCAGGCCCATCGCGGCCACCTCCTCCGGCCCGGCGGGCGCGGGCAGCAGGCCCAGCTCCAGCAGGCCCCTGACGCGGCCGGACTCGCCCAGCGCGTCCGCGACCTGGGCCGCGGGGCCGGCGAGGCCGGGGGAGAAGGCAGCGATCCGGTCGTTGAAGCGCACCCAGACGCCTGCGACCAGCATCGCTGCCAGCAGGGTGGTGGCCGTGGCGCGGAGCGCGGCCGATCCGGTGGAGGCGGGAAGGTCGGGCTCGGCGGCGTGCGGGGCGGGCGGCCTGTCCATGCGGGGCATCAGACCAAACGCCCTGCCGCGGCGCAACGGGTCGGCGCGTCTCGAACCGTGTCGTGCCGACGGGGTCCGGTTCGTCCGGGGAGCAGGGCGGGCCATGCTCTCCGCAACCCTGTGCCCGGGTCGAGATTTCCGGAGCCGGGCCTTTGGCGGAGCTTGAGACAGGCCTCGACCCTGCTTGTACTTTCCCCCGTCCCGCCCTAGGCTGCCGCCATGGACCGGATCGGCCGCCACGCGCTGCACGGCGGCGACTGCCTCGCGGTGCTCGCGACTCTGCCAGAGGCGTCGGTCGACGTCGTGGTGACCTCGCCGCCGTACAACCTCGACATCGCCTACGCGAGCTACCGCGACAGCCGCGAGGCCGGCGAGTACGTCGCCTGGATCGCCGAGGTTGCCGCCGCCCTGGCCCGCGTGCTGCGCCCGGACGGCTCGGTGTTCCTCAACCTCGCCGGTTCGGGGCGCGCGCCGTGGCTGCCGTTCGAGGTGGCGCTGGCGCTGCGCGGCACCTTCGTGCTGCAGAACCACATCGCCTGGATCAAGTCGGTGGCGCTGGGCGGCGACGGGGTGGGGCACTTCAAGCCGATCCCGGGCCGGCGCTTCCTGCACCAGGCGCACGAGCCGGTGTTCCACTTCACGCGGCGCGGCGACGTGCGCCTGGACCGGCTCGCGATCGGTGTGCCGTTCAAGGACAAGTCGAACATCGCGCGCCGCGGCCACGCCCGCGACCTGCGTTGCCGCGGCGACACCTGGTTCATCCCGTACGCCACCGTGCAGAGCCGGGCGCGGCGCTTCTCCCACCCCGCCACCTTCCCGGTGGAGCTGCCGCTGTGGTGCGCGTTCCTGCACGGCGTGGAGGACCCGGTGGTGCTCGACCCGTTTGTGGGCACCGGCACCACGCTGGTGGCGGCGGAGCGGGCCGGGGGGCGAGGTATCGGCATCGAGCTCGACCCCGGCTACCTCGCCGCCGCCGCCGCCCGTGTCGCCGAGTCCGTTGCCACCACGCAACGCCTCCACCTCGACGGCGCGGAGCTTGCGGCCTTGCTGCAGCCCGGCGCGCGCGGCGGAGCGGGAACCCTTCTGCTCAACCTCGCCGACCGGGTGAACAAGACGACGCATGCCCTGGCGGTGGACGCGCACGACATCGCGGCGATCCGGCGCCACGCGGGCGGGGCGGAGGGGGCGCGGCTGCAAGCCGTCTTCGCGCGCCACCTCGGGTAGGCGGGGCCTCGCCGGATCGGACAGGGACCGCGGACCTGCAGGTCCGTCCCCGGAGCCGGGTCGTGACCCGGACCATTGCGGGAGGGATGGGCCGGATCGCCGTTCCTGCAGGCCGCCTGGCTACGGTCGGTGGGCGTCCGCGGCGCTGCCGGCGGTGGACTCGACCGTCGGGGTGCTGGCCAGGCCCACCAGCCGGAATGCCCCGGCCGCGACCACGGCACCGAGCAGCGGGCCTGCGGTGTAGAAGAACCACACCGGGAAGGTCCCGGACACGATTATCGGCCCGAGCGCCCTTGCAGGATTGCCGGCCCCGCCGCTGATCGGCCCGCCAAGCAGCACGCCGGCGGCCAGCGAGAAGCCGATCGCGACCGGGGCTGTGCCGGCCGGCACCCGCGGGTCGGTTGCGGTGGAGATCACGGTGAACACCAGGATGAAGGCGATCAGCCCCTCCACCAGCAGCACCTGCAGGGCGTTGGCCCCGTTCGCCGGCGAGGGCGCGCCCAGGTGGGCATCGACATAGGCGCCATGCCCGTATGCGGCCCACACCACGAGGGCCGCCACGATCGCGCCGGCGACCTGCGAGCCCCAGTAGGGCGCCACGAAGCGCCACGGGAACTTCCCCGCCACCGCGAGGCCGAGGGTCACGGCCGGGTTGACGTGGGCGCCGCTGACCTGGCCCAGCGAGGCCACTATCGGGATCAGGATCAGCCCGAACGCCATCGCCACGGCGAACGAGTTGTATGCCGGCCCTGCCGTGCCCTTGCCCTGCACGGCAGCGGTGGCGACCGCGGTGCCGACCAGCACCAGCAGGAAGGTGCCGATCGCCTCCGCGGTGCAGGCCAGCGCCAGGTTGGCCGTCCTGGTGCGAGCGGGCCGGGACCTGGCGGACAGGAGGCCAGGGTGTGCGAAGTTGTTCATCGGATGTCCTCTGGTCGGCCTGTGCCGTCCGGGGATCCGGTGGCCGGCGGAATGTTCGCCATGCCCGCAGGCAGGATCAGGAAGCGGGGGCGACAGGCCCTGCGGGGCCGCACGGCGCCGGGGCGTCCGCGGCGCCGGCCAGGCCGATCAGCCCCCCGGCGATGCCGGCCGGCGTCAGGTGCCCGGAGACCGAGTAGGGGATGGCGAACAGCGGGAAGTCGCGCAGCAGTATGCGGCCGGACACGGTGTAGGGCAGGGTGCCCGTGCCGAGGAGGCTGCCGAGCTGCGTGCCGAGGTTGCGGGTCGTGGTCGCCACCGAGAACGGCAGCGAGACGGAGCGCAGCGGCGGCAGGGTGACGGGGCTCTCGTTCGTGCCGCTGGCGAGGCGCTCGCCGGCGACGTCGACGTTGAAGCTCACCCGCGAGAACGCCAGCTCGCGCGCGTTCGGGTTGCTGATGCACAGCTGCACCTGGAGCTGCTGGTCGAGCAGCCCGGCGCTCGAGAGGCCGGCCTGCAGCACGTCGACCTGCGGCGGCCGGACCGAGGCGCAGCCGCCCAGGGCGGAAGACAGCAGGGCGCAGGACAGCAGGGCGGCAGGGGAAATGGCTCGCATCGGTCTCTCCGGCCCTGCATCGCCGCGGACCGGGGCACACGGTGGACGACGTTTCGATGGCACAAGAAGCATCCGGTGGTGCAGGAAGGCGGGGCGGCCGGGGCCGCCCCGCCCTGCCCCGTTCAGATCTTGCTGAGCAGGTAGCCGAGCACGATCCCGACGCCGGCCGCCGACAGCAGCGCCGCCACCGGCTGGTCCTTGGCGAAGCCGGTCATCTCGTCGACCATCTGGCCGTAGACGTCCTGCGCCTGGCCGGCCGCCTGGTTGGCCTTGCCCCTCGCCTGGGTGGAGCCGTCCCCGGTCAGGCCGCCCACGGCGTCCTGGATCTTGCCGCCGACGTCCTTGGCGGTGCCCTCGATGCGGTTCTCGTCCATGCTGATCTCCTGTCTGCGTGTGTGTGGAAGGATAGGCACGTCTCAGGCCAGGCGACGACCCGTCGCGGCCTGTCCGCGGCGCTGCACGGCGAGCGACCCGCCGATCGCGGCGGCGATGCCGCCGAGCAGCAGGTCGGCGAACACCGCGAACGAGGTGGTCGAGGCCGCGCTGGCGCTGGCGTCGGCGGCGTTCCTCGCGGTCTGCACGGCCTGCGCCTTGGCCTGCGCCAGCTTCGCCTGCGCGTCATCGAACTTCCTCGCGGCGTCGTCGTGGCTGATCCTGAGCTGCGCGGCCATGATTGCGATCACCTGCTCCTTGGCGCCCGCGGCGCCGTCGCCGCCCTTGGCGTAGGTGACGAGGTCCCTGGCGACCGCCTTCTGCGCGTCCTGCGGGCTCATCGTCGCGGGATCGGGATTCGCGGGCTGCAGGTAGGCCTGCGCCTGGTCGTGCACCGCGTCCGGGGTCACGCCCGCGGACTGTGCCAGCGGCCTGGCTGCCGAGCTGATGCCGCTGCCGGCCGCGGAGGTCAGGCTGCCGATCGCCGAGAACCCGCCGCCGACGAGGCTGCCGACAGCCGAGGACAGCAGGTAGATCGTGAACAGCGTGGCGAGCCCCCAGGCGACCACGCCGTGCAGCACGCCGTCGAAGCGGATGCCGATCCCGGCCAGCCAGGCGGCCACGTAGCCGCCGAGGAACAGGGCGACGACGCTGCTTGCCAGCCACCATGTACCGGCGCCGATGCCGAGGCTGCTGGCGTCGGGCGTGGAGCCGGCGTTCACGTTCACCGTGCCGAAGCCGATGCCGGCACCGAGCATGCCCAGCAGCAGCTGGACGACGACCACGACGACGACGCCGCCGAAGATGGCGCCCCAGGAGATCCTGCGGTGCACGTGCGCGCCACCGGAGGACGGGGCAGTCGTGTCCGCGGCCACGTCCATGAAGGACGGGTCGCGATAGGAAGAACCAGACATTTCGTTTTCCAATTGAGCGGCCCGGCGCACGGCGCTCCGGGCCCGGGTAGTCATCCAAGGCAGCCTGGCCGGGGTGTCCGCCCCGCGTTTGCCCGTCGTCCAGGCGGCAGGAGAAGCGGCAATCCTGGCACCGTCGCGCCGGACCGGGTCCGTCCTGGATCCTGCACGACCCGTCGCGTTCGTCCTGTCTCCCTGCGGAGGCGAGCGGTCCCGGAACCGGCCGGGACGCGGGGACCATGGCCTGTTGCAGGCCCGCTCCTTGGATCGCATCCACGCGGCGGCTGCATCGGTGGAACGGAGGCTGCCGGGCGGAGTTCCTGCCCGGGTCGAAAAATGTTAATGGTCTTCACATGGACTGCCGGCCGTGCCGGTGCGGGCGGTCGCGTTGCGGGCGGCGGTGGCGCGCCCTGCCGCGCCCGCGCGCACGCAGGCAACAAACCCGGAACGTGCTAGGCTCCGCCCATGGTCGCTCCCGAGTCCCGCCCCCTGCCCCGCAGCGCCGTGGTGATCGGCGCCGGCCCTGCGGGGCTGATGGCGGCGACCCGCCTCGCGGCCGCGGGCTGGGAGGTCGCGGTGTTCGACCGCATGCCCACGCCGGCGCGCAAGCTGCTGATCGCCGGCAACGGCGGCCTCAACCTCACGCATTCCGAGCCGCTCGACCGGCTGCTCGACCGCTACGGCCCGGCGCGCGACGCCCTCGCGCCGGCGATCCGCGCGTTCACGCCCGACGCCCTGCGCGCCTGGTGCGACGGCCTCGGCCAGCCCACCTTCGTGGGCAGCAGCGGCCGCGTGTTCCCCACCGCGTTCAAGGCGGCGCCGCTGCTGCGCGCCTGGCTGCGCCAGCTCGCCGGCGCCGGCGTCGTCCTGCACCCCCGCCATCGCTGGACCGGCTGGACCGGCCCCGGCCGTCTCGCCTTCGACACTCCGGACGGGCCCGCCGAGCACGCCGCGCCGGACGCCACCGTCCTCGCCCTGGGCGGCGCGTCCTGGCCGCGCCTCGGCTCCGACGGCGCGTGGACCGCGATCCTGGCCGCCGCCGGGGTCGCGGTCGCCCCGCTGCGCCCGAGCAACTGCGGCCTCGCGATCGCGTGGTCCGAACGCTTCCGCGGCCGCTTCGAGGGGATGCCCCTGAAGCGGCTGGCCCTGCGCCATGGCGAGGCCACCTCGCGCGGGGAGGCTGTGGTGACTGCGGGCGGGCTGGAAGGCGGGGCCGTGTACGCGCTGTCCGCCGCGGTGCGCGACGCGCTCGCCCGCGACGGGCGCGCCACGCTGCACGTCGACCTGCGCCCGGACCTCGACGCGCCGGTGCTCGCCGCGCGACTGGCCGCGCCGCGCCGCGCCCAGTCGCTGTCCACCTTCCTGCGCAAGCAGGCGGGCCTGGCGCCGGTCGCGATCGCCCTGCTGCACGAGACGGCCGGCCCGGACGACGTGTCCCGCCTCGACCCCCCTGCCCTGGCGGCGCGCGTCAAGGCCCTGCCGCTGCGCGTCGTCGGCATCGCCGGGCTCGACCGGGCCATCTCCTCGGCCGGCGGCATCGCGCTGCACGAGATCGACGCGGACTTCCGGCTGCGGCGGCTTCGCACGACCTTCGCCGCCGGGGAGATGCTGGACTGGGAGGCCCCCACCGGCGGCTACCTGCTGCAGGCCGCGCTCAGCACCGGCCTGGCCGCCGCGGAGGGCGTGCTGCGCGGCGCCGGCCCTGCCGTCCTGCCCCGCCCCGGGCCCTGATGGCAGCCCGGACCTCCTCGCCACCGCCCGCCGTTCCGGGTACGGACCGACGCGCCGCGGCGCCGG
>CAXSER010000143.1:0-7101 GCA_964236315.1 uncultured Acetobacteraceae bacterium
CCCCCTCTCCCCCGCCGCCGTGACCGCCGAGGCCGCCCGCCTGCGCGCCGACCTGGTCCGCGAGGTCCCTGCCCTCCTCTCCCGCAACCCCGCCACGGAGCGCGCGCTCGTCGCCCTCCTGCGCCGCACCGTCGCCGCCAGCGACTTCGCCATCGACCATCCGCAGCTCCTCGTCGCGGTGGACCGCAGCACCGCCGTGCAGCAGATGTCCGTCGTGCTCGCCCGCCCCTCCGGCCCCTGGGAGGTGCTCGGCACCTCGCACGTCTCCACCGGCCAGGCCGGCCGTTTCGACCACTACATCACTCCCGTCGGCGTCTTCCCCCACACCGACCTGATCCTCGACTACCGCGCCGAGGGCACCTTCAACGAGAACCACATCCGCGGCCTCGGCCTGAAGGGCATGCGCGTGTGGGACTTCGGCTGGCAGTGGGCGCACCGCGGCTGGGGCGCCGACCAGAGCCCCATCCAGATCCGCCTGGAGATGCACGCCACCGATCCCTCGGTCCTGGCGCAACGCATCGGCCACACCGCGTCGCAGGGCTGCGTGCGCATCCCCGACGCCATGAACCGTTTCCTCGACCACCACGGCGTGCTCGACGCCGAATACGAGCGCGCCGCCGTAGACGAGATCCGCTACCGCGCGCTGCTGCTGCCCGACCGGGTGCCGACACCCCTGGCCGGCAGCGCCCTCGTCGTGGTCGACAGCTCCGGGGCGACCTGAGAGGCAAGCAAGGCCGGGCTCTGCCCGGACCCGCCAGGGGCGAGCCGCCCCTGGACCTGCCTGACTCAGGAGAAGCCGGTCCAGGGCGGCTCGCCCTGGCGGAGTTTGAGGCAGAGCCTCAACCTTCCTTCAGCTCTCCAGCACGTAGCTCCCCGGCGCGTCCATGATCGACGGGTTCGCCTCGCTCCCCATCCCCGGTGGCGTCCCCTTCGCCCCGCCACGCGCCGCCAGCCAGGCCGCCCAGTCCACCCACCAGCTGTCCCTGTGCTCGCCCGCCGTCTCGCGCCACGCCTGCGCGTCCACGGAGGCGGCGGCTCCTGGCGTGATGTCGGCCGCCCAGTACGTCCCCTTGCCGCCCGGAGGATTGATGATCCCCGCGACGTGCCCGCTCGACGCCAGCACGAAGCGCACCGTGCCGCCGACGAGCTGCGTCACGCGCCAGGCCGACTGCCACGGCACGATGTGGTCCTTCTCCGCTCCCACCGAATACAGGTCGAGCGTGATCGCGCCGAGGTCGATCGCCTCGCCGTCGAGCACCACGTGCCCCGGCTTGATCAGGTTGTTCTCGACGTAGGTGTTGCGCAGGTACCAGGAGTGCGCGGTGCGCGCCATGCGGGTGCCGTCGCTGTTCCAGTACAGCAGGTCGAACGCCGGCGGCTTGTTGCCCAGCAGGTAGTTGTTGACCACGTTGCTCCAGATCAGGTCGTTGGAGCGCAGCAGGTTGAACATGTTCGACATCTCGCGGCTGTCCAGGTAGCCGCGATCAAGCATCTGCTGCTCGATGAAGTCGATCGCCGGCTCGCCCAGGAACATCGCCGTCTCGCCGACCTCGGAGAAGTCCTGCATCGACACCATCAGCGTGGCCGAGACGAACCGCTCGTCCCCGCGCCTGGCCAGCCACGCCAGTGTCAGCGTCAGCAGCGTGCCGCCGATGCAGTAGCCCATGACGTTGACCTGGGCACTGCCGGTGATCTCGCGGATCGCGTCCGACGCCGCCAGCGGCCCGAGCCGCATGTAGTCCTCGAACCCCATCGCATCCATCGACGCGTCCGGGTTCTTCCACGACACCATGAACACGGTGAACCCCTGCGCCACCAGCCAGGCGACCATGCTGTTCCGCGGCTGCAGGTCCATCACGTAGAACTTGTTGATCCACGGCGGCAGGATCAGCAGCGGCACCTCGTGCACCGTCTCCGTGCCCGGCGAGTACTGGATCAGCTCGACCAGCCGGTTGCGCATCACGACCTTGCCCGGCGTCATCGCCAGATTGCGCCCGGGCGCGAAGGCGTCGGCGTCCACCATCGACAGCCGCCCCTCCTTCAGGTCGGCCATCAGGTTGCGCGCGCCCTCCGCGAGGCTGGCGCCGCCGGTCTCCACCGCGCGCTTCAGCGCCACCGGGTTGGACGCCAGCACCAGCGCCGGGCTCATCGCGTCGACGAACTGGCGCAGGTGGAACGTCAGCCTGGCGCGCTCCGCCTCCGGCAGGTCCGCGTCCGCCGGCTGCTCCAGCAGCCACTCCGACGCCATCAGATAGCTGTCCTTGATCTGGCGGAACATCGGCGACTGCCACTCCGGCGCCGCGAACCGCTTGTCGCCCCTCGCCCCCCCGGCCGCCGGGGCCGGCGGCTCCGCGCCGCTCAGGACCCGTCCCGCCTCGGCCCACATCTCCAGCCCGCCCTGCCACAGCTGCGCGTTCAGCCGCACCGCCTGCTCCAGCATCCTGTCCGGCCGGCGCAGGCCGTGCAGCCACACGGTGCGCAGCGCCCGCACGATCTCCGCCCAGTCGACCGGCACCACCTCGCGCAGCGGGTTGGCGTTCCACATCGCGTCGATCGCGCGCAGCGTCGGGTCCGCGGCCATCTGCGCCTGCAGCGCCGCCATCCCGGCGCCCGCCGCATCCAGCCCCGCGCCCGCCGGCCACGCGCCGAAGCCCGCCTCGCCCATGGCGGGCACGGCCGGGGGCAGGCCGGCGGCCGGCGTGGCGGACATCGCCGCCTCCATCCACGACTGCCACACCCCCAGCGGGCCCTGCACGGCCGGCTTCGGGTCGCCGGCTCGGTCCTGCGTCATCGTCGGATGCTCCCCCTGCCCCGCCAGGTCTTGCGCCCGGCATGGGCTCACTGGCCACCCCCGGCTGCGGAGGCGTACCGGCACGACGGTGCACCCCGCGCCGGGCCCGCGCCAGCCACATGCGTGTGGCGGGCGGCTCCGTTGCCGCAGGCCGGCCTCCAGGGAAGCAAGGCCGGGCTCTGCCCGGACCCGACAGGGGCGGCTCGCCCCTGGCGGAGTTTGAGGCAGAGCCTCAACCTCGCCCGCCTTCTTAAGGCCCCGCTTACGCAAGGAACGCCGCAGATGCCCCCCAACCTCGTCTGCGTCCTGGACCACGGCGCCGACAGCACCGGCGCGCGCGACAGCGCCGACGCGTTCGACTCCGCCTGGGCCGCCGCTCTGGCCGCCGCCGGCGCCCATGGCGGTGGCGCCAGGATCGCCATCCCCGCCGGGGTGTACGGCCTGTCGCGCACGCCGCGCTGGACGACGCCGCCGGACAGCGCGATGCGCATCGCCGTCGAGGGCGACGGCGCCGCGGTCACCACCCTGTGCTGCCAGGGCCGCGAGGCCGGGCTGCGCATCGTCCAGGGCCACGAGTCCCAGCACGTCCGGGTGCGCGGCCTCACCCTGGTGCCGGACTGCCGCACCGGGGCCGGCGGCGCCGCGATCGAGCTCAGCGCGCCCGAGGTGCACAACGCCCTCGGCCAGACCGCGCTGTTCGAGGACATCACCGTGGCAGCGGTGGGCCCGCTGTTCCCGCCCGGCGCCACCTCGTTCCCGGGCACCTTCACCGGCGGCCTGCGCCTGGCCACGCTGTGCAGCGCCCGCCTGAGCGGCATCCGCATCAACGGCGCCGCGATCCAGACCCGCACCACGCTCACCGTGACCGCCGACTGGCACAAGGCCGAGGTCGTGCACGTCGCCGACACCGACGGCCTGCAGCCCGGCATGTCGGTCGAGGGCCCTGGCCTCGCCCCAGGCACCACGCTGGCCGCGATCGGCCCGGCCACGCTGACCCTCTCGCCACCGCCCGCGCGCGCTCTGCGTGCCGGCGAGGCGGTGTCGCTGGTCATGCCGCGCCCGATCCCGGGCTCCTACGGGGTGCGCTTCGCGGGCCGCTGCATCGCCGTGTTCCTCACCGAGATCAGCGTGATGTACATGGACCGCGCGTTCTGGCAGGCCGGCTACGTCGAGAGCCCGATCCTGCGCGACTGCGGCGTGGCCCAGTGCCGCATCGGCTGGCACACCGACGTCGACGCGATCGCCCAGGAGCACGAGGTCAACGGCTGCCTCGGGCTGTCGATCGAGATCGACTCCTCCTCGGACTGGGTCTGCGACGAGACGGCCCTCGACCTCACGCGCATCGGCGGCGTGCGCCTGCGCCACACCCACCTCGCGATCCGCAGGGGCGGCGCCGGCCGGGCCGCCGTCCGACTGACCGACTGCGAGCGCGCGCGCCTCGACTCCTGCGACATCGACGCGCCGAACGGGGCCACGGCGCTGCACATCCGCCAGGCCGTGGGCGGCGGCAACTTCTCCATCGTCGCCGCCTGCCGCTTCGGCGCCGACGTCGCCGTGGTGTGCGACCCCGGCACCTACGCCAACGCCGTCGTGGACGCGATGTGGATCGGCCACGGCGGCGTGAAGGCGGCCTGCCCGCTGCTGGACCTCGACGGGCGCAACCTGTGCACCTGGTTCGCCGGCCATGGCCCGAGCGTCGACGACGGAACCACCGGTACCGCGATCGCAGCAAGGCAAGGCCGGGCTCTGCCCGGACCCGCAAAGGGTCCGAGGACCCTTTGATCCCACCTACCTAGGAGAAGGCGATCCAAGGGCCCGGCCCTTGGCGGAGTTTGAGGCAGAGCCTCGACCTTGCCTGCTACCCGCCCAGTGCCTGGTTGAACGACGCGTCGAACATCCCGCCCGCGTCCAGCCTCTCCCGGATCACCCCTGCGTCGAGGCAGCGGTCCGCCGTGCGCTGCTCGTCCGCCACCACCGCGTCGTCGATCGCCACCGGCAGCGGCGTGTCCGCCTCGAAGGTCAGTCGCGCCACCGCCTCGTCCACGCCGATCTCGGCCGCGAGCGCGCGCGCATACTCCGCCGGGTGCGCCTGCGCCCAGCGCCGCGCCACCGCCAGCCTGCGGCAGAACTCCAGCAGCGGCGCACGTCGCGCGGCGATCGCGTCCTCGCCCGCCACCAGGAACGACAGCCCGGCCAGCAGCCCGCCCCCGCCGTCGACCACCACGCGCGCCGCGTCCTGCAGCCTGGCCTGCGCCACGTACACGCCCCACGACGCCCAGGCATCCACCGCGCCGCTCGCCAGCGCCGCCTTCGCCTCGGCCGGCAGCAGGTTCACCAGCCGGATGTCGGACGCGGCCCAGCCCTGCCGCGCCGCCACCGCCAGCAGCAGGGAATGGCCGATCGAGCCGCGGCTGGTGGCCACGCGCCGCCCCCTGAGGTCGACGGCGGCGCGGAGCGGCGAGGCGTCGGGCACCAGCACGGCGATGCCTGCGCCCGAGCTGCGCACCGGCGCCACGATCCGCCCGCGCAGCCCGGCCGCCATCGCGAAGGTGGTCGGCGCGTCGCCTGCGAAGGCCGCGTCGACCGCGCCCGCGTCGAGCGCCTGCAGCAGCGGCGCCGCCGCCGGGAACTGGCTCCACTCCAGGCGGAACGGCAGGTCGTCCAGCACCCCGGCCGCCGCCATCGTCGAACGGGTGCCGCCCTTCTGGTCGCCCACGCGCAGCACCGCCGGCGCCGCCACGGCACGCCCCCCGAGCGCAAGCCCCGATGCCGCAAGCAGCAGCGTGCGCCGCGTCGTCATGGCGCCTCGCGCGCCGGCAATGCCGGGCAGGCGGGAAGGCCGCGTGATGCCGGTGATGTCGCTTCTCCTTGATCCGGGCCTGCCGCGGTGTCGCGACACCGGCAGCCCCGACGCACGCCGATGCCGGAACGGCCTCCGGAACGGGCCGGAAACCCAATCCTACGGCTTGGCGCGTGTGATCTCCAATATAGCGATTCGACTTTGTGGAAGACCGTCCTATCGTCCCGCCACCGCGATGCCATCCCGGCAGGGGGCCGCACCGACGTGGCGTGGCCGCACGGCCCGCCACCACCAGGGAGAGCCAGCATGGGCGTCGAGTTCATCGGCATGATCCAGCCGCGCCAGCAGTCCGAGATCCACCCGGCGCACGGCCCGGGCATCGACCCCGGCTACGTGCGCGCCTCCGCCCAGGCGCACGAGGCCGGCGGCTTCGACCGCATCCTGGTCGGCTGGCACAGCAACGGCCCGGACGGCCTGCAGATCGCCGCCCACGCCGGCGCGCACACGCAGCGCGTCGGCTTCCTGGTCGCCCACCGCCCAGGGTTCCAGGCCCCCACCAACGCCGCGCGCGCCTTCGCCACGCTGGACCAGCTTACCGGCGGACGCGCGGCGATCCACGTCATCTCCGGCGGCGACGACGCCGACCAGGCCCGCGATGGCGACTGGCTGGGCAAGGACGCGCGCTACGACCGCACCGACGAGTACGTCGCGATCCTGCGCCGCCTGTGGACCGCCGACGCCCCGGTCGACCACGAGGGCGCACACTACCGCATCCGCGGCGCCTCGCCGGAGCCGCGCACCGTGCAGCGCCCGCACATCCCGATCTACTTCGGTGGCGCGTCCGACGCGGCGCTGCGCGTCGCCGGCCGCCACGCCGACGTCTACGCGCTGTGGGGCGAGACCCGCGCCCAGGTCGCGGAGATCACCGGCCGGGTGCGCGCGGAGGCGGCGCGGCACGGGCGGAGCATCGGGTTCTCCCTGTCGTTCCGGCCGATCCTGGCCGCCACCGAGGCGCAGGCCTGGGCAAAGGCGGAGGCGATCCTGGCGCGCATCCGCGCGGTGCGCGGCGAGGCGGCGCTCGGCCCGGCCGGCGCCCCGCCCGCCAATGCCGGCTCGCAGCGGCTGCTGGCCGCCGCCGCCCAGGGCGACCGCCCGGAGGGCCGTCTCTACACCGCGATCGCGCGGGCGACGGGCGCGCGCGGCAACACCACCGCCCTGGTCGGCACGCCGCGCCAGGTCGCCGAGGCACTGCTGGAGTACCGCGACCTCGGGGTGGAGACGTTCCTGATCCGCGGCTTCGACCCGCTGGAGGACGCGGCCGAGTACGGGCGCGAGCTGCTGCCGATCACGCGCGAGCTGGTGGCGCGGCGAGAGGCCCGTCCCGACGCGGCGGAGTGAGGGCACGGCCCAGGCCGGCACGCGTCATGGCCCGGCACGCGGGAGGCAGGGAGCGGGAAGGGAAGGCCGGTGCCGACGCTCGGAATTGAACCGAGGACCTACTGATTACGAA
>CAXSER010000144.1:0-7101 GCA_964236315.1 uncultured Acetobacteraceae bacterium
CTTGGATCGCCTTCTGTTAAGGGAAGCCAGTCCAGGGCGGCTCGCCCTGGCGGAGGTTGAGGCAGAGCCTCAACCTTCCTTCAGACCCTCCACGACCTCGCGATAGAGCGCCATCGTGGTCTGCGCGATCGACGCCCAGCTGAACCGCTCCAGCACTCGCGCCCGCCCCGCCAGCCCGAACCTGCGCCGCAGCGCCGGGTCCGCCCCCAGCCGGTTGATCGCCTCTGCCAGCCCCGCGCTGAACGCCGCCGGCTCCGCCGGCTCGAACGTCCCCTGCACGAGCCCGGGATCGACCAGCAGCCCCGTCACCTCCGGCACCACCACCTCCGGGATCCCCCCGACGGCGGAGGCGACCACCGCCGTCTCGCACGCCATCGCCTCGAGGTTGATGATCCCGAACGGCTCGTACACCGACGGGCAGCAGAACACCGCCGCGTGGCTGTACAGCTCGATCGCCTCCGCGCGCGACACCATCTCGCGCACCCAGATCACCCCGGGCCGCACGGCCTGCACCTCGGCCACTGCCGCCGCCACCTCGCGCCCGATCTCCGGCGTGTCCGGCGCCCCCGCACACAGCACCACCTGCAACGCCGGATCGATCGCGGGGATGGCGCGCACCAGGTGGATGATCCCCTTCTGCCGCGTGATCCGCCCCACGAACAGCACGTACGGCCGCTCCGGATCGATGCCGTGCCGCAGCAGCGCCGCGCGCGACACGGCCGGCCGGTACTCCTCGGGATCGATGCCGTTGTGGATCACCCTCACCCGCTCCGGCGCCACGTCGAACAGCCGCAGCACGTCGGCCCGCGTCTCCTCCGACACCGCGATCACCGCGTCCGCCCCCTCGATCGCGGTGCGCTCCATCCACGCGCTCAGATTGTACCCCCGCCCGAGCTGCTCCACCTTCCACGGCCGCAGCGGCTCCAGCGAATGGATCGTCAGCACGTACGGCACGCCCCACAGCTGCGCCGCGATCACCCCGCCCATGTCCGCATACCAGGTGTGGCAATGCACGACCTGCGCGTCGATGGTGTCCTTCGCCATCGCCAGCGAGCGCGCGAACGCGTCGACCGCGCCCTCGAACCGTGGGTCCGTGCCCTGCTTCGCCCCCTCCCACGCCGGATACCCGCGCACGCTCAACGCCCCGTCGCTGATCGACTGGTCGCCGAACGAGCGCACCTCCACCTCGACCAGCGCCGACAGCGCCTTCGCCAGGTACTCCACGTGCACGCCCGCCCCGCCATAGACGTTGGGCGGATACTCCTTGGTGAAGAGCGCCACGCGGCGCAGCACGGCGGCCGCGTCTGCCATCACGCCAGCCGGTCGATCATCGGCTGCGTGACCAGGCACACCCCGGCCGCCGTGCGCCGGAACCGCTTCGCGTCCAGCTCGGGGTCCTCGCCCACCACCAGCCCCTCGGGGATCCGCACGCCCCTGTCCACCACCACGTCGCGCAGCCGCGCGTGACGCCCGATCTCCGCGTACGGCAGGATCACCCCGCCCTCGATCCGCGTGTACGAGTGCGCGTGCACCCCGGTGAACAGCAGCGAGCGCCGCACCTCGCTGCCCGACACCACGCACGCCCCCGAGATCACCGAGCTGACCGCCGAGCCGCGCCGCCCCTCCTCGTCGTGCACGAATTTCGCCGGCGGCACGACCTCGCCATACGTCCAGATCGGCCAGTCCTTGTCGTACAGGTCCAGTCCCGGCACGAAATCCGTGAGGTCGATGTTGGCCGACCAGTACGCATCCACGGTCCCGACATCGCGCCAGTAAGACCCGCTCTCCTGCGACGAGCGCACGCACGACCGCGCGAACCGGTGCGCCACCGCCTTGCCGCCCGCGACGATGTGCGGGATGATGTCGTGCCCGAAATCATGGCTGGACCCCTCGGTCGCCGCATCGCGCCGGAGCTCGTCGAGCAGGAACTTCGTCTCGAACACGTAGATACCCATGCTGGCCAGCGCATGCTCCGGGTCGCCCGGGATGCCAGGCGGATCGGCCGGCTTCTCCAGGAACGAGACGATGCGGTCGTCCGCATCCACGCCCATGACCCCGAACGCCGACGCCTCCATGCGCGGCACCTCGATGCAGCCCACGGTGACGTCCGCGTCCTGCTCGCAGTGCTGCTGCAGCATCAGCTCGTAGTCCATCTTGTACACGTGGTCGCCGGCCAGCAGGATGATGTACTTGGGGTCGTAGCTCTCGATGATGTCGATGTTCTGGAACACCGCGTCCGCCGTGCCCGAATACCACCCGGTCTCGGTGACGCGCTGGCTGGCCGGCAGGATGTCGAAGCTCTCGTTGCGCTCGGGACGGAAGAAGTTCCATCCCCGCTGCATGTGCCGGATCAGGCTGTGCGCCTTGTACTGCGTCGCCACCCCGATGCGCCGGATGCCCGAGTTCACCGCGTTGCTCAACGCGAAATCGATGATCCGCGACTTGCCCGCGAAATACACCGCAGGTTTTGCCCGCGTATCGGTGAGCTCCATCAGCCGGCTGCCGCGCCCGCCGGCCAGCACGTAGGCCATCGCGTGACGCGCAAGCGGAGCGCCGCTCCCGGAGCGTTGAGCCATCTGATGTTCCCTCCCCCGCCGGCTACGGCACCGCGATTACCGCGCAAACCGGCATCGGGCACAAGCCGCTTCCGTGCGGGGGCGTTCCGGACGCCCGGCCCGCGCCGTCACAGCAGGCCCTTGATCCGCAGCAGACCGAACGCGGCCACCGTCACCATGCAGGTGATCCGCCCGTCCGCGATCATCGCCTCCACCTCGGCCACCGGGAAGCGGCGCGCCACCATGTCCCCCTCGCTCGCCTCGCGCCGCACCGCGCCCTGCGTCAGCCCCGTTGCCACGAACAGATGCCCCCGCTGGTTCGAGTACCCCGCCCCCTGGAACATCATGCCGACCTCCACGACCGCGTTCGCCACCAGCCCGGTCTCCTCCGCCAGCTCCCCCGCCGCGACCTGTGCCGGGCTCGCGTCCGGCCGCTCCTCCCACATCCCCATCGGCAGCTCCCACATCCGCTGGCCAACCGGGTAGCGGAACTGCTCGACCAGCGTGACACTCGCGTCCTCGCCCAGCGCCGCGACCACCACGAAATCGTTGCGCTCCACCACGCCGTACAGCCCGTCCGACCCGTCCGGTCGCCGGATCATGTCCTCGCGCAGCCGCAGCCAGCGGTTCTCGTAGGCGACCCGGCTGGACACCGTCACGAACCCGCCGTCGTCCCGGCCTGCGTCATCACCCATGTCCCGCCCCACCGCCCTGGACGGCCACGCTAGCACCCTCTTCAAGCCGGTCGACGCCCCCTCGCCCGCCCGCGACACGCGCCACCGCCTCGACAGGACGCTCTGCGGGTGGAATGAACGTGCGGCGGCCCGCCGGCACGCCCTGCCAACCCCTGCCTGCCCGGAGACACCCGTGAAGAATCCCGCCGGAACGATCCTTGCCCTCGCGACGGCGCTGGGCCTCGCCGCCTGCGCCGTCCCCGCCGAGCCCGCGGCCCGAACCGGATCCGCAGCACAGGATACGCCCGCCCGCGCCACGCCGCCGGCGCACGTCAACCCTCCGGACACCGGCAGCGGCTACTAGCGACCCCGGGAACCGCCGTGTCCCCGCCCGGCCCGCGACGCCGCGACCTCCTGGCCGCGCTTCCCATCCTCGCGGCCGGCGGCGCCGCACCCGCCCCGGCCACGCCCCCGACGCTCCGCCAGGACATCGCGCTGCTCGCCCCGGACCGCCTGGCCAGCCTGGAGGCCGCCGTCGGCGAGATGCAGCGCCGCTCCCTGCGCGACCCGGACGACCCCGCCGGCTGGCGCGCGCACGCCCTCGTCCACGCCCGGGCCTGCGGCACGGCCGCGGGCAGCGCGCAGGTACACGGCAGCCGGTGGTTCCTGCCCTGGCACCGCGCCTTCCTCGCCGTCACCGAACGCAAGCTGCAGGCGATCTCCGGCGACCCCTCCCTCCGCCTGCCCTACTGGAACTGGAGCACCGACCGCCGCATCCCCGCAGCCTTCGCCTGGCCCGGCAGCCCCCTCGCCCGCGCGACCCGCCACGGCCCCGACCGCCCGCTCCGCGCCACCGAGGTCGACCACCTGGCCCACGACCCCGACCTCGCCCGCCTCGGCGTCGCCGCACTCGCCGCCCGGACCTTCCAGGCGGGCGGTCCGGACGACGTCGCCGCCTCCTTCGGCGGCCTGGCCCGACCCGACCCGTCGTCCGCGCGCGGCCGCAGCCGCCTGGAGGGCATCCCCCACGCCGCGGTCCACAACCTCGTCGGCGGCGTCGCCGCGGACGGCACGCCCGGCGACATGACCGTGCTCGCCACCGCCGCCCTCGACCCGCTGTTCCTCGCCCACCACGCCAACCTCGACCGCCTCTGGGAACGCTGGCGCCACGACCCTGCCCGCCGCGCCACCGAACCGCGCGACCCCGGCTTCACCGCCCAGGCCTTCCTCTTCCCGTGGCTCGACGGCATCCCCCTGGCCATCACCGTCGCCGACACCCTCGACGCCCACGCCCAGGGCAGCGTCTACGACCACCTCCACCCGTTCCGCGGCGCACCCCCCGCCCGCGACCCGCCGCTCGACACGCCGCCGCTGACAACGCGGCTCCTCCCCTTGCCCGCCCGCGACGGGCAAGGCCTCGCGCTCCGCATCGCCGGCATCCTGCCGCAGGACCGCCCGATGAGCGTCGAGATCACGCTGTCCACCCCCGACGGCGATCCCGCCATCCCCGTCGGCGCCTTCGCCTGCGGACGCCACCCTGACCCGCCGGGCTACCCCGACACCGAGATCCGCCTCGACGTCACCGCGGCCCTGCGCCGGCTGGGCACCCGGACCGTCGCCGTCTCGATCCTGCCGCTCTCCCTGGGAGCGGCCGCCCCGGCGCCGTTCGGCTGCGACGCCATCGACATCCTGCCCGCCTGACCCAATCAGATAGCCTCGCGAAAGGCCGTCATGGACCTGGCAGCGGCCTGCCACTTCCACGGAAAGGCAAGAATCTTCTTTTTCTGAAGAAAAAGAAGCAAAAAGACTTTACCCACAGGGTCACGGACCACCCACCCGGTTCCGGACTCTTATGGACAAAGTTCTTTGGTTCTTTCTTTCAAGAAAGAACTGCTTCCTGTTCTTCGTGGCGCACGGGAACGGGACCATCCAGGCCCCTGGCAGCCTCTACCCCCCCAGCGTCTCGAACACGTCCCCCGCCGGCGCCAGCCCCAGCACGTGCGTCCTGTGCCACAGCGCGTAGAACAGCAGCGTCCACGCCGCGAAGCCGCGCCCGCGATCGTCGGCGTGGCGGAACAGTGCCGCGACCCGCGACGGCTCGGCGATCTCCGCCACCCCCGGCTGCGCCGCCACCAGCGGCCCCAGCCGCCCGCCCTGCCCGACGATCCACGCCCCCACCGGCACGGTGAACCCCTGCTTCGGCGCGAACGGCCGCGCCTCCGGCAGCGCCCCCTCCAGCCAGCGCCGGAGCAGGTACTTCCCCCGCCCGCCCTGCAGCTTCAGCCGGTCCGGCAGCCGGAACCCCGCCTGCGCCACCTCCGCGTCGAGGAAGGGCGTGCGCCCCTCCACCCCGTGCGCCATCAGGCAGCGGTCGAGCTTGAGCAGCAGGTCGTGCGGCAGCCAGTCCGCGACATCGACCGCCTGCGCCACCCCGAGCCGGCTGCGCTCGCCCCCGCCCGCCTGCGCCCCGGCCAGCGACTCCGCCACGCCGCGCGCCTCGGCCGCCGTCATCCCGTCGCGCCACCCCGCGGGCCTGGCCCTGAGCACGTCGAGCCGGTCGAAGCTGCCCCGCCCGCGCATCACCCGCCCGCCCCGCCACCACGGCCGCATCGCCTTGCGGTAGCGCCCGTAGCCCGCGAAGATCTCGTCGCCCCCCTCGCCGCACAGCACGACCTTGACCTCCTCGCGCGCCCGCCTGGCCAGGAACCACGACGGGATGATCGCGTAGTCCGCCGCCGGGTCGTCCATGCACGCCACGATCTCCGGCAGGTGGCGCCACACCATCGCCTCGGTGACCAGCAGCGTGTCGTGCCGCGCGCCGGCCGCCTTCGCCACCGCCGCCGCCTGCGCCCGCTCGTCCGCCGCCCCCGCCACGTCGAACCCCGCCGTGAAGGCCTGCACCGGCGCCGCGTTCAGCCGCGCCATGCACGCCAGGATCGCGGCACTGTCCACGCCGCCCGACAGGAACAGCCCGTACGGCACGTCCGCCCGCTGGTGCCGCTCCACGCTGCCCATCAGCGCCACGTCCAGCCGCACCAGCGCCGCCGCCTCGTCGATCTCCTCCGGCCCGCCCGCCGGCAGCGCCTCGCGCCGCGAGCGCTCCAGCACGTGCCCGTCCGAGATGCGCAGCGTCTCGCCCGGCAGCACCCGGCGTATCCCGGGGAAGATCGTCTCCTCCCCCGTGGTGAACTGCAGCTGCAGCAGCTCGTCGCGCGCCGCCGGCCTGACCTCGCGCTTCACCAGCCCCGCCGCCAGCAGCGCCTGCGGCTCCGACGCGAACGCCAGCCCGCCCTCGACCGCCGCAGTGTACAGCGGCTTGATGCCGAACGGATCGCGCGACAACGTCAGGCTGCGCCCGCTCCTCTCGTGGATCGCGATCGCGTACATCCCCTGCAGCGACTCCGCGTACGCCCCTCCGTCGCGCAGCCACAGGTGCAGCGGCGGCTCGCAGTCGCTGCCGGTGGCGAACGTCACCCCCGGCATGCCCGCGCGCAGCTCGCGGTCGTTGTAGATCTCCCCGTTCGCCACCAGCGACGCCGACCCCGCGAAGATCGGCTGGTCGCCCCCCTCCAGGTCCACGATCGCCAGCCGCGTGTGCACCATCGCCACCCGCCCGACGACGCTGTGCCCCGCCCCGTCCGGCCCCCGGTGCGCCAGCGCCCGCGCCAGCGCCGCCACCGTCGCCGGATCGGGCGGCTTGGCCCCCCCCGACAGCGCCAGCCCCGCGATGCCGCACATCAGCCCTGCCCCGCGCTGCCCAGGAACGCCCGCCACTGCGCCAGCACCGGCGTCTCCGCGTGCGCCCGCTCGAACTCCGCCCGCCCCGCCGCCGCCAGCCGCGCCTTCAGCTGCTCAAACGCCACCAGCAGCGC
>CAXSER010000145.1:0-7039 GCA_964236315.1 uncultured Acetobacteraceae bacterium
GCCGCGGGCCGCTCCGTGCAGGCGCGGCCGCCGCAGCGCGAGCCTGCCTCGATCAGCGTCACCACAACGCCCGCGGCGCGCAGCGCGGCGGCGGCGGCAAGGCCCGCTGCACCGGCGCCGACGATCGCGATCATCGCGGCAGCCCGGCGGCGGCACATGCCGCGTTCGTCACGCCCAGCGCGTCGTCCCATCTGTGTGCGGCAGGCATGGCCGCCGATCCTGGAGGCATGAGGGAGTCCTGCGCCGGTTCGGGGGTAGACGGCGAATGCTCGTGCAGCTGGGGGCCGCCCGCAGCGGCGGCGCGGACCGGCGGCTGGCCTGGTCGCTCGCCGGGATCGCCGGCGCGCTGAACGCCGCCGGCTTCTACGCCATCGGCCTCTACTCGTCGAACATGACCGGCAACGTCTCGGCCCTCGCCGAGCGCCTGGCCCTGGCCGACCTGCCTGCCGCGGCGGGCCTGCTCGCGATCGCGGGTGCGTTCGTCCTCGGCGCGGCGGTCTCGGCAATGCTGATCGCCGCCGGCCAGCGGCGCGGCGTGGCGGGCATCCACGCCTGCAGCATCCTCGTCGAGGCGGTCCTGCTCGCCTGCCTGGGCTGCGTCGCCCTCCGGCTGGGCGAGGCAGGGCGCACGCCGCTGCTCGCCTTCGGGCTGAGCTTCCTGATGGGGCTGCAGAACGCCACCGTGACCCGCATCTCCGACGCCAGGGTCCGCACGACCCACGTCACCGGCATGATCACCGACATCGGCATCGAGCTGGGCAGCCTCGCCGACCTCGCCTGGCATCGCGGCCAGAAGCGCGGAGCAGGCGCCAGCCTCGACAGGCTCGTGCTGCATGGCCTGACCGTGACCTCCTTCCTCGCCGGCGGCGTGGCCGGCATCCTGGCCTACCGGGCGGCGGGAGCCTGGCTGCTGCTCGCGATGGCGGCGCTGCTGCTGGCGCTCGCGAGCACGGGTCTGCGTGCCGGACGCCGGGGTGCGGACGGCGCCGCGGCGGCACCGTTGCAAGGACGCGGGAACGGGCCCTGAGGCGGCCCGGACCGTCGCACGGAAGTCCCGGCTCGCCAGGCCGTCGTCAGTCGGCGCCGCAGGGCCCGGGCGGGAGGAGGGCGCCGCGGTCCCGCCTCACTTCGTGGGCACTTCCGGCCCGCGCGACGCAGGCGCCGCGTCCGCCGCCGGCGCGTCCGTCCGCGTCGTGGGCCCGGACACCGGCGAGGCCGACGGGTCGACCGCGCGGTCCGCCGGCGTGGTGGCGACACCGAGCGGGGCCGCCTGGCGCGGCGCCCCGGGCGCATCGAGCAGGTCGTGCCCGACGCCGCCGGTGCCGCGGTTGAGCAGGGCGAGCCCGAGCGAGAGCAGCAGGAAGATCGTGGCCAGGATCGAGGTGGTGCGGGTCAGCAGGTTGGCGGTGCCGCGCCCGCTCATGAACGAGCCCATTCCCTGCGACGAGCCGATGCCGAGCCCGCCGCCCTCGCTGCGCTGGATCAGCACCACGCCGATCAGCGCCAGGGTCACGAACAGGTGGACGATCAGCAGCACGGTGATCATGGCAGGCTTCCCGGGAACGAAGCGCGCGTTCTACCGGGCACGACGGCGCGATGCAAAGCCCCGGCGCCGGGAAGGTCGCGCGCCCTGCCCTGCGCCCGCCACAGGCGCGCCTCGCGCAACCGCCGCCCCGCCGCCCGGAAGCCCTTGGCCGCGAAAACCCCCGCCGCCTGGCCAGCGCGGCGGCGCTTTCCCCCTCAGGGCCCGCCAGCGTGGCGCGACTCCGGCATCGCGGCGGAATCGGTCCCCGCGGCCTGGCGTTCGCCGAGGCCGCTGTCGCTCAGCCGGATGATCTCGTCGTTCGAGCTCTCCAGCATCGGCAGGGTGCGCACCAGCGTCCGTCGCCCGCCGCTGGTCGAGACCTGGCCCCACTGCAGGCCGGTCGGGTCGCGCAGGTCGGGACGCCCGTACTTGCGCAGCAGCGCCAGGTGGAACAGCCGCTTGGACCGGTCGTCGCGCGGCTCCTGCGACACCACGGCCTCGGCGACGATGCTGCGGTGGGGGTGGGCCGGCAGGTCCTCGACGTAGCGCAGCACCACGCCGGTCGGCCCGGCCAGCACTGAGGCGGCAAGGCAGGAGCGCGGCCCCCCGGCCCCCCGGCGCTGCTCGTCGGCGCAGGGGATCCGGGTGTCGCGCCACGCCGCCTCCCCCGGCAGCGTCACGCGCAGCGCGTCGCGCGCCTGGGCGTCGTCCATGTAGAGGCGCACCCCGAACACGTCGGCCTGCGCCATATCGCTGCCCGCAACCAGACCTGCCTGGCGGACAGGTTGCGCCATGGCCGGCGGTCCGCCAGGCCGGACCAGGACGGAGAGGCACAGTAGAGGGAGCAGTCGGCGTGCACGCATGACGCGAACATAACGCACGGCAGCGTTGCACGACAACGACGACCAGGACCGTCGGCCGATCGTGGCCGACGCGCAGCCGGCAGGCGGAGGACGCGGGCGTGGCCGGCCGCGGCCGGCGCCGCGACCTACTGTGCCAGCGGCGGAGCCAGCGGACGGGCGGTGTTCTCGCCGGCGCGGGCGCGGCGCAGCGACAGGTCGTTGAGGTTCTCGATGTTGCGGTTCTGCGGGATGGCGGCGTGGCTGGCCGGGGTCGCGCGGCGCGACGAGGCGGCGTGGTGGCGGGTGCGGGCCAGCGACGGGGTCACGCCGCCCGCAAGCGCCGCGCAGGACACGGCGACCAGGGCAAGGCGGCGGATCGGGATGGACGGCATCGGGCAACTCCTTTGAGGGCGCCGGTGTAACTGCGCAGACGGTAATCCGTTCCGGATCGTGATCCATGTCGCGGAAGAAACCGCGTCCGCGTCCCGCCCCGATCTCCCGCAGGCGCCATCCTGTCCGCGTGGCTTGCCCCGAGGCCACCACGGCACGCCCCGCGCGTTGCTGCGCCATGGCACGCATCCTCGTCACCGGCTCCTCCGACGGCCTCGGCCGCATGGCCGCGCAACTCCTGGTCGAGCGCGGCCACGCCGTGGTGCTGCACGCCCGAAACGAGGCCCGCGCCCGCGACGCCCTGGCCGCCGTGCCCGGCGCCGAATCGGCGCTGGCCGCCGACCTGTCCAGCCTGGCGCAGACCCGCGCCCTGGCGGAGCAGGCCAACGCGTCCGGCGCCTTCGACGCGGTGATCCACAACGCCGCCGTTGGCTACCGCGAGCGCCAGCGCCTGCTCACCGAGGACGGGCTGGCGCAGGTGTTCGCGGTCAACACGCTCGCGCCCTACGTGCTGACCGCGCTGATGCACCGGCCGCGCCGCCTGGTCTACGTCAGCTCAGAGCTGCACCGCCGCGGCGACGCCTCGCTCGCCGACCTGAACTGGGAGCACCGCCCGTGGCGCGGCAACCAGGCCTACTCCGACACCAAGCTGCACGATGTGCTGCTCGCCTTCGCCGTCGCCCGCCGCTGGCCGGAGGTGCGGTCGAACACGGTGGAGCCGGGCTGGGTGGCGACGAAGATGAGCCCGCGCGCCACAGGCGACCTGGACGCCGGCCACCGCACCCAGGTCTGGCTCGCGACCGACGACGACCCGGCCGCCACCGGCACCGGCGGCCACTTCTTCCACCTGCGCCCACGCGCCCCTTGTGGCGCCGCGCGCGACCCCGCGCTCCAGGACCGCCTCCTGGCGGAATGCGCGCGCCTGTCCGGCGTGACGCTGCCCGAAGCATGACCTCGGGGTCCGACCGCTCGCCCGGCGCCACCCCCTCCGCCCACTCGCCGGGGCGACGGCCCGCCGGGGACATGCCCGCACGGACCGGAGCGGGCGTCGAAGGTCGGGCTGTCGCGCATGATCCGGCAGTAAGGCCGCGTGGCAGGCTCCCGCGCGACCGAGGCGCCGGTCGATCGCACGCACGCGCATCATCCGGGCCGGAACCGCCATGGCGCCGGTCCGCATCCCGGCGATCAGCCTGCGTGCCGATGCCCGTGGCGGTGGTGCAGGTCGGGATAGTGCGGGTGACGGTGCACCAGCCGCGCGTGGACATGCGCGTGGGTGTGCGGCTCGCCCGGGTCGAGGCCGGGGGCGTGGTCGTGGCGGTGGTGGGCGTCGTGGCGATGCCGATGCTCGTGCTCCGTCGTCTCGTGGGCATGGTCGTGCTCGTGCCGCTCCGCGAGGTGCAGCCACAGCCCGAGGCCCATCAGCGCGCCCGCGACCAGCAGACGCGCCGAGACGGACTCGCCCAGGACCGGCACCGCGAGCGCCGCGCCGACGAACGGCGCCAGCGAGAAGTAGGCGCCGGTGCGCGCCGCGCCGAGGTGGCGCAGGCCCAGCACGAACAGGGCGAGGCTGACCCCGTAGCCGAGGAAGCCGACGATCCCGGCCGCGAGCACCAGGCCGGCCGGCGGCAGCACGGCGCCGTGCGCCAGCGCCAGGCCCAGGTTCGTCGTGCCGGCGACCAGCCCCTTGAGCATGGCGATCCGCACGGGATCGGCAGAGGACAGCCGGCGCGTCAGGTTGTTGTCCACGCCCCAGCACAGGCAGGCCCCGGCGACAAGCGGCGTGCCCAGGCCGGGCGAGGCGTGTCCGCGCCAGGACAGCAGCAGCGCCCCGGCCAGGATCGCGCCGGCGCCGACGAGCAGCCGGCGGTCCACGTTCTCGCGGAAGGCGAGCCAGGCGATCGCCATGGTCGCCAGGCCCTCGAGGTTGAGCAGCAGCGACGCGCTGGCCGCATCGGTGCGGGCAAGGCCGGACATCAGCAGCAGCGGGCCGCCGACGCCGCCGGCCAGGATCACCAGGCCGAGCCACGGCAGGTCCGCCCGGCGCAGCGGCGCCTCCGCGGCGGGCAGGCCACGCACGGCGCGCGACAGGTGCACGGCGGCAAGTCCGGTGCCCGCCCCGAGGTAGAGCAGGCTGGCCATCATCCAGGGATCGACCGAGCCCAGGAGGAGCTTGGCGACCGGGGTGCTGGCGCCGAACAGGAGCGCGGAGAGCAGTGCGAACGCGATGCCGGGACGGGCCATGCGGCCGAGGATAGCCGGAACCCGGACGATCGACATCTCACGTCCGTTGTCCGGAGCCGGTCCTGGCGCAGGCGACCCGTGTCGTTCCGGAAAACCCGCCTCGTGCCTCGATCCGGCCCCGTGTCAATCGGCAGGATGATCCGCTCTCTTCCATCCGGATGATCCGATCCACGATCCGACTGGCGCCACCCTGCGCGCGACCCAGGCCCTCCAGGCCGCCGGAAAGGCCGAAGTTTCGCGGCCGCTGAGCTTCTGCAAGAAGACGTTTCCGACCGACGAAAACCGGGTTCAGCGTGCCAACGCGCATGCACGCCCCAGAAACCTGCATGTTGAAAAAATAAGATTAATGATTTATAAAGAGACAGTCCGAATGCCCAGCCTTTAACCCATAGCGTCTGACGGGGATGATCTCGATGCAGGACCAGCCGGTGATCTCAGGCATCGCAGCCTCGCCCGACGCGCAGGGCATCCTGGGCGTGGGCCATGTCGTCACCTTCACCCTCGGGACCAGCGCACCGCTCCTCGTCAGCGGCGCGCCCACGCTGGTGCTGAGCGACGGCGGGCAGGCGGTCTACGACGCGCCGGCCTCCTCCAGCAGCAGCCTGGTATTCCGCGCCACGGTCGTCTTCGGGCAGCACACCGGCAACCTCCAGGTTGTCTGCCTCCTGCTCAACAACGGCTCGATCGTCGACGGTGCCGGGGTTCCCGTGGACGCATCGAGCGTCAGCACGGCCGCGGGCAGCAGCACCGGCATCGCCATCACCACCTGGCACATCGCCGACATCCCCGCCCCGGTTCCCGCATCGACCCCGGTGCCGACCCCCACCCCGGTGGCACCGGCGATCCCGATGGTCCCCACGCCTCCGGTGCCCACGCCCGCGCCGACACCCTCACCCGTGCCGTTGCCCATGCCCTCGCCGATCCCGACGCCCGGCCCCACCCAGGGGGTGACCACCAGGCCAGGCGCCCTGGGCGGCACGATCTTCACCACCGCGGCCGGCGCCTCGAACGCCGTGACGGCGACGGCGGCCGGCAACGACGTGATCAACAGCCTGGGCAGCGACACCATCCAGGCGGGAGGCGGCAGCGCCATGGTCTATGCCTCCGGCCCGTCCGCGACCGTGCTGGGCGGGGCCGGCAACCTGACCTTCGTGGCGGGAGGCGGCGCCTATGTCGCAGGCGGCGGCGCGGGCGTCGACATCCTCTATGGCGGCACCGGCACCAGCGTGCTGACCGGGGGTGCGGCCGCGAGCAGCATCATCGTGGCAGGCCTCGGCAACGCCACGCTCGCAGGAGGGGCCGGCTCGGCGGCGCTGATGTTCGGCGGCTTCGCGTCCTCGACCTTCACCGGCAGCGCGGGCGGCGCCGACACGATGGTCGGGGGCACAGGCTCCAACACCTTCAGCATGACCGGCGGCATCGCCTTCGGCGGCGCCAACGGCCCAGATACCTTCAACACCGGCCCGGGCACCACCCTGCTGGTCGAGGGTGCGGGTGCCACGCAGGTCAACGCGGGCACCGGCGACACCACGGCCTTCGCGGGCTCCGGGGCGGACACCTACTCCGTCGTGCAGGGCAGCAGGGCCGGCGTCGAGATCATCGGCTTCAAGGCGTCGGACCACATCACGCTGGTCGGCTTCACCACGGCCGACGCGTCCGGCGCCGTGGGCAGGGCGACGACAGGCTCGTTCGGCACCATGCTGAACCTGTCCGACGGCACCAGGATCACCCTCTTCGGGGCCAGCGTCACCGCCTCGCAGGTCAGCGTCTCCTAGAGGACCTGCCAGCCCGGTTCCCATGCGCCACGACAGACAGAAAGCATGTTCTTTCTTAAAAGAAAGAATCAAAGAACTTCGCCCACAAAGATCCGGAACCGACCGGGAGTCCGTGAACCCCATGGGCAAAGTCTTTTTGCTTCTTTTTCTTCAGAAAAAGAAGAGCCCTGCTTTTCCGTGAGACGACAAGTTGCTGCCGAGTTCATGACGACCCGTGAAGGACGAGCCCCGGCCAGGCGGCGCCTGCACCATGTCTCCCAACCCGC
>CAXSER010000146.1:0-3897 GCA_964236315.1 uncultured Acetobacteraceae bacterium
CCCCGCCCGCCCGCCCGGACGCGACGCCGCAGCGCACCCCGGCCGGCCGCAGCGGCGTGCAGGCCTGAGCCTTCCGGCACGCCGGCAACCCTTGCACTTCCCGGTTTAAAGCGGCACCGTGATTTCCCGCCTCGGTACGCCCTGGCGGATCCCGCACGCGACAGCCGTCACCGCGGGAATGCTTCCCTGATCTCGTTGGGGGGACGGTCTTCCGGGTGCGGTTCGACCCCGACCTGCTGGTGCAGCAGAAGAGAAGCCGGCGTGTCCGGCGTTGCACCGCGGCGACGGGTGGTTTCCTGGAGGTCCGGCCGCTCGGCAGGTCGGGTCGTGCGTGGACGACCGGCGCGAAAAGCCGGCGTCGCCGGAACTACAAAAGGGGATGAACGTGACACACCAGGACAAGAACAAGGCCACTTTCCTCGCGCGCGACGACGAACCCCTGTCCTCCGGGCATCCTGTGCGGGAGTAGGCGCATGGCACCGGAGCACGAGGTCGCCGACCCCCCCCTGACCCTGCCGCCGCTGCTGTCCGAGCCCGGCGCGCTGTCCGCGAACGAGCACCGCGCCCTGCGCGTGCTGGCCGGGTTCGCAGAGACCGCGTTGCCGGCGATGCTGCTGCTCTACCTCGCCGCCAACGAGCGCAGCGCCGACACCCTGCCCGAGCTGAAGCAGGTCATCGACACGCTGAGCGAGGTGCCCGTGCAGCTGGACGGGCAGGGCGGGGAACCGATCCACACCGCAGTCGGCCGCCTGTTCAGCGTGGTCGGAGCGTTGCGCGGCCGCATCGGATAGCGCGCCGGAAAAGGCAGGAAGCAGTTCTTTCTTGAAAGAAAGAACCAAAGAACTTTGCCCACAAGGCCTCCGAGGCAGCCACCTGCCTGGAAGACCTATGGGCAAAGTCTTTTTGCTTCTTTTTCTCCAGAAAAAGAAGACGCTTGCCTTTCCTGCCGAACCCGCCCGCTAGACGAACGCCTCGGCCGGGAAGCACGCCTTCAGCTGCGCCCCCAGCGCGTGGCCCATCGCCGCCGCGTCCGACGCGACGCCGCTGATCGACCCGGTCCGCACGACGGCGCCGTCCCCCGACGCCAGCAGCCCGTCGAGCCGCACCGTCCCGTCCGCCAGCAGCCGCGCGTATGCCCCGATCGGCGTGGCGCACGAGCCGTCCAGCGTGGCAAGCATCGCCCGCTCCGCCGTGGCCGCGACCCGCGCCGCGCGGTCCTCGACCAGCAGCAGCAGCTCGCGCAGCTCCGTGGCGTCCTCGCGCACGGTGACGCCGACGATCCCCTGGCACGCCGAGGGCAGCATCGCGGTGATCGGCAGCGCCAGCGACGCCTCCGCCTCCAGCCCGAGCCGGCGCAGCCCCGCCATCGCCAGCAGGCTCGCCGCGCACACCCCGTGGCGGATCTTGTCGAGCCGGGAGTGCACGTTGCCGCGAAACATCGCGATGCGCAGGTCCGGCCGCACCGCGAGCAGCTGCGCCTGGCGACGCACCGAGCAGGTGCCGATGACCGCGCCCTCGGGCAGGCAGGCGAACGGGTCCGCCTCGTCCGGAGCCCCGCACTCGTCGCCCAGGATCAGCGCGTCGCGCGCGTCCTCGCGCGGCAGGGTGCAGCCGAGCACGATCCCCGGCGGCAGCTCGGTCTCCAGGTCCTTGAGGCTGTGCACCGCAAGGTGGATGCGCCCGGACAGCAGCTGCTCGTGGATCTCCTTGCTGAACAGCCCCTTGCCGCCGATCTCGGCGAGCACCCGGTCCTGCACCGCGTCGCCGGTGGTGCGGATGACGTGCTCCTGGAACACGTCGAACTGGCGCATCACCGGGCACACGCGGGTCAGCGTCGCCATGAACGCGCGCGTCTGCTGCAGCGCCAGCGGCGAGCCGCGCGTGCCTATGCGCAGCGGCAGCACCGGGTGGTGGCGCGGCGCCACGGGCGCCGGGGCGCGCGCTGTCGGACAGTCGGCCTGCGCGGGATCGGGGCCGGGGCGCGGCGCCGCGACCAGGTCGGAGAGGGCGTTCATCGGTCGGTCTCCGTCATGGCAGGCGCTCCCGTGCGGGCAGCGCCGAGCCAGGCATGGCGGGGTCCGTGGCCGACGCCGGCCCGAACGGACGGTTGAGGCGGACCACGGCAAGGTTGAGGAAGAAGGCGGTGCCCACCCAGAGCAGGTAGGGCGCCAGCAGCGCCGCCGCGAACGGCGTCCACGCCGCGAACGCCACCACCAGCGCCAGCACCGAGAGCCACAGCGCGGCCGCCTCCGGCAGCGCCCAGTCCGGCCGGCGCAGCTTGAAGAACAGCCCGCTCCAGGCGACGTTCAGCGCGGCGTTGAGCGCGAACAGCGCCACCACCCAGCCGCGCTCGGAGGCGTCGGCACTCCGCCAGGCCAGCACCGCCGCCCAGGCCGTGAGCACGGCGATCGTGGTCCACACCACCGGGAACGCCCACCCCGGCGGCTGCCACCACGGCGTGCGCAGGGCGTTGTACCAGGGCCCGATCTCGGTCAGCATGCCCCCGAGGAACAGCACCCCGACGACGCTCCCGGCCGCGACCGCGACGTCCCAGCTCACGCCGAGACCAGCCCCGTCAGGTGCGCGATGTTCTTGGCGAAGATGCGCAGGTGCACGATCGGCTTCGCGCGCACCAGCTCCTTGGTCATGTACGCCGTCCAGGTCAGCTCCTGCACGTCGCGGTCGCGGCAGATGCGCACGAAGCGCTCGCGCCGCGCGTCGCTCGAGTACCAGAACCGCTGCATCAGCCCGAGGATGCGGAACACCTGCCCGTGGTCGCGCATGAACCGCCGGCGCGCCTGGCGCAGCGCCCGCACGTCCCCGCTCTCCACGAACCGGTCCACCGCCTCGCCGGCCAGCCGCCCGCCGAGCATCGCGTAGTACAGCCCCTCGCCCGACGCCGGCGCCACGACCCCCGCCGCGTCGCCCGCCAGCAGCACGCAGCGCCCGTCGTCCCAGCGCCCCAGCGGCTTCATCGGGATCGGCGCGCCCTCGCGGCGCAGCGTCTCCGCGCCCTCCAGCCCGGTCGCCACCCGCAGCGCCGCCGTCGCCGGCCGCAGCGCGAACCCCTTGCGCGCGCTGCCCAGCCCCACGCTCGTGGTCGCCCCGTGCGGGAACACCCAGCCGTAGAAGTCCGGCGACACCTTCGCGTTGTAGTGCACTTGGCAGCTCCCGGGATCGAACCCCGGCCCCACCGGCGAGCGGACGATCTCGTGGTAGGCGAACACGTAGCGCATCGACTCCGCACCCTTGACGCCCGCCGCCCGCGCCACCCCGGAGCGCGCCCCGTCCGCGCCCACCACGGCACGCGCGCGCACCGTGAACGCCGCCCCGCTGCCGTCCGAGCTGGCCTCGCGGCACCGCAGCACCGCGACCCCGTCCTCGTGCGTCATGCCCTCGAACAGCCCGGTGCGCCGCGTCGCGCCATCCGCCTCGGCGCGCGCGCGCAGCCACTCGTCGAAGCCCGCGCGGTCGACCATGCCGACGAAGCCGTTGCCCACCGGCATGTCCACGGTGCGCGACGACGGCGCGAACATCCGCGCCGACGTCGCCCGCGCCACCAGCTGGCTGTCGGGGATGGCGAAGTCCTGGATCAGCCGCGGCGGCACAGCGCCGCCGCACGGCTTGATCCGCCCGCCGCGATCGAGCAGCAGCACCGACCGCCCCCGCTTGGCCAGCTCCGAGGCCGCCGTGGCGCCCGCAGGGCCGCCGCCGACGACCACGACGTCGAAATCGAAGGCCGGGGGGCGAGGCCGCCCCCCAGACCCCGGCATGACCTGGAGTCCCATCTAGGAGCTTCCCTTCCGTGTGCCGGTCCAGGGCGGCCCGCCCTGGCGGGTCCAGGGCAGAGCCCTGGCCTTTCTTGCGTCCGTCATGCCCCGCGCAACGCGAGCGCCG
>CAXSER010000146.1:3997-7038 GCA_964236315.1 uncultured Acetobacteraceae bacterium
GGGCAGAGCCCTGGCCTTTCTTGCGTCCGTCATGCCCCGCGCAACGCGAGCGCCGCCGCCAGCATCCCCAGCACGTACAGGCTGGTCCCCGTCGCGTTGTACCAGGGCGCCCGCCCGCGCGGATCGGCCAGCAGCCGCCGCATCAGCACGAGCTGCGCCCCCAGCAGCACGCCGACGACCGCCGCGTGCCCCGGAAACCCCCACGCCGCGAGCAGCGCGATCACGGCGAGCTGCGGCACCGTCATCACCACGCAGGCCAGGCGACAGGCGCGGTCCGGGCCGAGACGGGCGGGCAGGGACCCCAGGCCCATCTGCCGGTCGCCCTCGATCGACTTGAAGTCGTTGAGCGTCATGATGCCGTGCGCGCCGAGGCTGTACAGCGATGCCAGCGCCACGATCCGCCCGCCCGGCCAGGCCTGCAGCGACACCGCGGCACCCGCGAACCACGGCAGCCCCTCGTACGACACGCCGACCGCGAGGTTGCTCCACCAGCCGTTGCGCTTGAGCCGGACCGGCGGCGCGCTGTACGCCCACGCCAGCGCGAGACCGACAAGCGCCGCGATCCACACGTACAGCCCGAGCGCGAAGGCGACCGCGACGGAGAGCACGCTCCACGCCACGGCGATGCCCAGGCCCCAGCGGCCCGGCACGCGCCCCGACGGGATCGGCCGCCCCGGCTCGTTGATCGCGTCGACGTGGCGGTCGAACCAGTCGTTGACCGCCTGGCTGGTGCCGCACGCCAGCGGCCCCGCAAGCCCGGCGCCCGCTGCGACGAGCCCCCAGCGCCCGCCGAGGCTGGCACCCGACGACACCACGCCGCAGCCGAACGCCCACACCGGCGCGAACCAGGTCAGCGGCTTGAGCAGCTCCAGCATCGCCGCGAACGACGGCCGCGCGGGCGGTGCGGCGCTTCCCACGCCCGGCACGGCACCCGGCGCCGCAACGCCGGCCACCGCGACGCCCGCCGGTGCGAGGGCCGTGCGGCTCACGAGCCTTCCCAGTTGCTGCCCGGCTCGGGCAGGTCGCCGAGCCCGTAGCGGTGCAGCTTGGCGTACAGGCTCTGCCGGCTCACCCCCAGCATCTCCGCCGCCGACGCGCGGTTGTTCTCGGCCAGCTCCAGCGCCGCCTCGATGCACAGCTTCTCGATCACGTCGGTGGCGTCGCGCACCAGCTCCTTGAGCGAGACCCGCCCGATCAGCTCGGTGAGCTGCTCGACCGAGCGCGGCACCACCGCGCGCACCTCCGGCACGGCCGACGCGCTCAGCCGGCGCGCCACGTCGCGGATCGCGAAGCCGAACGAGGGCGCCACCCCGCCCAGCACGGCGACCGCGGAGATCTCCACCTCGGTCAGCATGCCGTGCTCGCCGCGCAGCGTGGTGCAGAACAGCCGCACCGAGCCGCGCTGGCGCAGGTTGGCCAGCAGAACGTCGACGTCCACGCCCGCGCGCCCCAGCCAGGTGCCGAGCGCGCGCCCCTGCGCCTGCTCCGCCAGCGAGAGCTGCGTCATCGACAGGAAGGCGTTGTTGGCCGCCAGGATCGTGCCCTCGCCGTCGGTCGCCACGAAGGCGTCCGGCGCCTGTTCCAGCGCGCTGAGCAGCCGGTCGCTGACCTCGGAGACCAGCGTGGTGCCGCTGGCCAGCGCCCCTGGCATCACCCGCACCAGCAGCACGGAGCTGTCGCCCTCGATCAGCAGCGACGCCGACAGCGACACGTCGCCGTCGACCGCCTCGCCGGCCTCCGCCGCCGCGTCGGCGAGCCTGACCCGCACCGGCTCCGCCCGCCCGCCGGTCTTGACGGCCGCGAGGAAGCGCAGCACCGCGCCGCGGTCGCGCGGCTCGAACAGCTCGGGGAACAGCCAGCCCTGCGCGCGACGCGCGCCCCCGAGCCTGCGCCCCGCCGGGTTGCTCTCCGCGACCTTGAGGCTGTGCGCGTCGAGCACCATCAGCGGCTCAGGCGAGGTCTCGAACAGGATGCGGTAGCGGGTCTGCGCCTGGCGCAGCGCGGAGTAGTCGCGCTCCATCGCCTGCTGCGCGTCGATCAGCCGCTGCTGCAGCTCCGTGAGCGGACGCAGGTCGCGGCCGAACGCCACCACCCGGCCCTCGGCGTCGGCGCGCGCCGCGGTGTACTCCACCGCCACGTCCGCGCCGCCGTTGCCCGTGCCCCCGCCGAGGTGGTTGAGGTGGCGCAGCCGCGGCACGTCGTCGTTCAGCGCCGCCTCCATCAGGGCGCGCGCCTTGGGCCGGCTCTCCAGCGTCACCGTCTCCACCCAGGGCTGCCCGCGCAGCGACAGCGCGCCGCCGAGGTCCGCCTCCAGCGAGGCGCTGCGGAAGCGCGCGTCGCGCACCACCCCGTCTCGGTCGATCACCAGCGCCACGTCGGCCGCCGCCCCCAGCAGCCGCGTCGCCGCGTCGCCGTCGAGCGGCCCGAGCACCTGGTCTTCGGAAGGGGATGGCCTGGAGTTCATGATGCTGCACGCGCCTGGGTCACGGAGACTGACGAGATGGCTCATCGGGCACGCGCCGTCGAGGTGCGCCGGACGGCAGGCCTGCGCCGCAGCGCGAGCAGGGCGCCGGCGCGGGCCAGCGCCTCGGCCGCGTCGCGCGCGGTGTCGTCCGCGCCGAGCCGGATCGCCAGCTCCGGGCGGTCCAGGAACGCCGGCCCGCCGACCATGACGATGATGTCGCGGTTGCGCGACGCGCGCCGCACCGCGGCCACGCAGGGCGCCAGCCGCGGCAGGTGCACCTCGGCCCCCAGGGAGAAGCCGATCAGGTCCACCGGCCTGGCCGCGACCACGCGGGCCGCGTCGGCGGGCCCGGCCACGGCGGGGTTCTGCACCTGCCAGCCCGCGCCGCGGAAGAAGTCGCTCAGCATCGACAGCCCCAGGGAGTGCTGCTCGCCGGGTGCGGCGACCAGCAGCGCCAGCCCGGGCGGTGCCGCCACCACGGCGCCGTCCGCGCCCGCCTCGACCCGCGGTGCCATCGCGTGCAGCAGCCGGTGCAGGTGCACCGCCGCCAGCGTCACCTCGGTGAACGAGCAGCGGT
>CAXSER010000147.1:0-7017 GCA_964236315.1 uncultured Acetobacteraceae bacterium
CGCCGCCGCCCGCGCCGCCCTGCAGACCGCGCGCCCGCGCCTGCCCCCCGGCCCGGCCATCCGCCAGGCCTGCGCGCGCATCGCCGGCTGGAGCGCGCTCGCCCTCGTGCTGTGCGACGGCCTCGGCCTGGCCATGCAGTCCGCGGTGCTGATGGACACGCTCGGCATCACCCTGCCCGACGCGCTGGGCGCCGACTACGCGGTGGCCGACCTCGCCAAGATCGCCGCCGCCGCAGCACTCGCGGTGCTGCTGTTCCTGCCGCGCCGCATCCCCGCCGCGATCCTGCTCGCCCTGTGCGCGGCCGAGCTGGCGGCGGCCACCGCCACCACCCACGCCGCCGCCCGCCTCGACGACGGCGCGCTCCTGCTGGGCGTGGAGTTCCTCCACCAGCTCGGCGCCGCGATGTGGATCGGCGCCATCCCCTGCTTCGTCCTGGCACTCGGCCGCGTGAACGACGTCGCCGGCTGGGGCTGGATCGGCCCGCGCTTCTCCCACGTCTCTCTCGCCGGCGTGGGCGCGATCCTGCTCTCCGGCATCACCATGGGCGTGTTCTACATCGGCACCCCGTCCGGCCTGTACGGCACCGCCTACGGCGTCATGGTGTGCGCCAAGGCCGCGATGTTCCTCATGCTGCTCGGCCTCGGCTTCGCCAACTCGCGCGTCACCGCCCGCCTCGCCCGCGGCGGGGGGGCGGCCGCCGTGCCGCGCATGAAGCGCTTCGCCGAGGTTGAGATCGGCATCGGCATCACGATCTTCTTCACCGCCGCCTCCCTGACCTCCGTGCCCCCCGCGATCGACCTGGCGCAGGACCGCGTCACCTTCGCCGAGATCGTCGAGCGCAACACCCCGCAGTGGCCGGTGCTGCGCTCGCCCGGCCACGACCGCCTCGCCATCCCCGCCCTCCAGCAGAAGCTCGACACCGAGGCCGCCGCGAAGTCCGCCGAGCCGCTTCCCGCCTTCATCGAGGGCGGCGGCGAGCTGCCCCCCCGCAACGCCGACGACATCCTGTGGTCCGAGTACAACCACCACTGGTCCGGCATCTTCGTGCTCGCCATCGGGCTGCTTGCCCTGCTCAACCAGGCCGGCGTGCGCTGGGCCCGCCACTGGCCGCTCGTCTTCCTCGGCCTCGGCGGCTTCCTCCTGGTGCGCTCGGACCCCGAGGTCTGGCCGATGGGCGGCATCGGCTGGTTCGACGCCTTCCGCGACGTCGAGGTCGTGCAGCACCGCCTGTTCGTCGTCGTGATCGTGGTGTTCGCCCTGTTCGAGTGGGCCGTGCGCACGCAGCGACTGCGCTCGCCCCGCGCCGCCCTGGTGTTCCCCCTGATGTGCGCCACCGGTTCCGCGCTGCTGTTCACCCACAGCCACGCCATCGCCAACGTCAAGGACCAGCTCCTCATCGAGCTGACCCACACGCCCATAGCACTGGGCGGCATCGTCGCCGGCTGGTCGCGCTGGCTGCAGCTCCGCCTGCCGCCGGGACGCACCACGCGCATCGCCGGCTGGGTCTGGCCGGCCTGCTTCGTGCTGATCGGCGTGGCCCTGCTGCTCTACCGCGAGGCCTGAGCGCAGCAGGCAAGGCCGGGCTCTGCCCGGACCCGCCAGAGGCCGGGCCTTTGGAATGCCGTCTCCAGGAAAGGCGATCCGGAGGCCCGGCCTCTGGCGGAGCCCGGAGGCAGAGCCTCCGGCCTTCCCTTCTCCCGACCGCCTCCCATCTGTCACGGCCGTCCTGCGTTGCGCAGTGCAGCATTCCCCCCTAGGTTCGCGCGACTCGCCCCGTAGTTCTGGCTTCGCCGGAGCGCTGACCCCTCCGAAAGGCCCGAATCATGCCCGCACAGACCGTCGTCGGCGCCAACAACACCGTGGTCACCGTCTCCCTCGACGGCACCACCAACTACGCGCTCGCCCAGCAGTTCGCGGCCGTGGTCAACACCGCCGCCGGCGCCAACATGCTCTCCGCCTCCATCCTGGCCGACGGCCTCGCCATCCTGCCGGTGCCCACCGGCTTCCTCGGCGAGGCAGAGGTGCAGGACTCGCTGTCGAACCTGGCCTGGCCGGCCGCCGACTCCGCGATGCTCGACATCGCCACCGGCCTCACCACCATCTCCGCGGCCCTCGTCGCCACCCCCGTCAGCATCCTCGCGGCGAGCGGCGGCACGACCTTCTTCGCCGGCCCCGGACAGACCATGTTCATCGCCGGCGGCGGCAACAACACCTACAACGGCTACGTGGCACCGGGCGGCCTCACCGTCCTGCCCACCGCCGGCGCGGCCAGCCTGAACATGGTCGCCACCGGCTCCGGCAACGACACCATCACCACCGGCACCGGCAACTTCGACGTCGACCCCGGCACCGGCAGCAACCTCGTCGTCCTCGGCACCGGCATCAACTACGTCAACTCGCTCGGCCAGGACATGATCATGGGCGGCGGCGCCCACGAGACCGCCGGCGTGCCCGACGCCAGCACCATCTACCTCTCCGGCACCGGCGCCACCGTGATCGGCAGCGGCGGCCTGCTCGACATCCTCGCCTCCAACGGCATCACCAGCCCGGGCGGCGGCCTCGACGTCGTCACCCTCGGCAGCGGCGGCGGCAGCATCACCGGCGTGGCGAACAGCACCTTCAACCTCGCCGGCACCGCCAGCGTGACCGCGGGCGGCAACGACACGATCAACGTCGGCGGCGCCACCGCCACCGTGCGCGCCGACACCGCCGCCGCCGGCGCCGGCCCGACCTTCGTCAACGGCCCCACCGGCAACGGCACCCTGCTGTTCGTCGGCGGCACCGGGGCCTCCACCGTCACCGGCAGCACCGTCGCCCTGACCGTCGCCGGCGCCCAGGGCGGCAGCGTGACCTTCTCTGGCGCGGCCAGCGGCAACATGCTCATGGTCGCCACCGGCACCGGCAGCAACGCCGCCATGCTCGACGCCAGCGCGGCGACCGGCGCCAACACCTTCGTCACCGGCGCGGGCGCGGCCACGCTGCCGGCCGGCACGGTGCTGGGCGGCACCGGCGCCGACCTGTTCAGGATCGGCACCGCCGCCTCCTCGCTCACCGGCGGCGCGGGTGCCGCCAACACCTACGAGTTCGTCTCCACCGCGACCGGCGGCGCCACCGACGTGATCACCGACTTCAAGGCCGCCGACAAGCTGTCCATCTCCGGCTACCTCCTGAACGGCGCCGCCGTCCTCTCCAGCGTCAGCGGCGGCTCCACCACGATCACCCTCTCCGACCAGACCAGGATCGTGCTGCAGAACTTCGCCACCCTGACCGGCGGCAACTTCACCTGAGCGGACAGGCAAGGTTGAGGCTCTGCCTCAAACTCCGCCAGGGCGAGCCGCCCTGGACCGGCCTTGCCTAGAAAGCGCCGGTCCCGGAGGCGGCTCGCCCCCGCCTTGAAGCAGGGGCGGGTCCGGGCGTAGCTGGCCAAAGGTTCCGACGACCCGCTTGGGTTGTTGGAATGGCCAGCGGAGGGAGGGCCCGGCCTTGCTTCCTTGCCCTCCCCCTCCGCCATACTGCGTCCCGCCGCCCCACAGCCCGGACGCCCCTGACGCATGGCCAGCCAGCTCCCGCACCTTCTCCTCGTCATCGCCGTCCTGCTGATCGTGGTCAGCGCGGTGCAGCCGATCGCGCGCCGCCTCGCGCTCTCCGACAGCGTGCTGCTCGCCGTCGTCGGCACCCTGATCGGCGCCGGCGCGGTGTTCGTGCTGGAGACCCCCCGAGTCACCGCCTTCGACGGCATCGCCGGCGCCCTGGTCCACCTGCCGATCGGCGCCGAGGCGTTCCTGTTCGTCTTCCTGCCGCTGCTGGTGTTCCACGGCGCGCTGTCCATCGACGTCCGGCGCCTGGCCCGCGACACCGCCCCGGTGCTGATGATGGCCGTGGTCGCGGTCCTGGTCAGCACCGCCGCCGTCGGCCTCGCCCTGGCCCCGCTCACCACCGTGCCGCTCTCCGCCTGCCTGATGCTCGGCGCCATCGTCGCCACCACCGACCCCTCCGCCGTGGTCGCGGTGTTCCGAGAGATCGGCGCCGACAGCCGACTGACCCGCCTCGTGGAAGGCGAGAGCCTGCTCAACGACGCCGCCGCCATCTCGATCTTCGCCATCCTGATGACCCAGATCACCCAGCACCAGCTGCCGAGCCCGCTGGCCGCCGCCTGGACCCTGGTGTCCTCGCTGGCCGGGGGGCTCGCGATCGGCTTCGTCATGGCGCGCGCCACGCTGTACGCCGTGCCGCTGCTCGGCGGCAGCCGCCCGGCCGAGGTCTCGCTCACCCTGGCGCTGCCCTACATCGCCTACATCACCTGCGACGAGTTCCTCCATGCCTCCGGCGTGGTCGCCGCCGCCGCCGCCGGCCTCACCGTGAGCGCCATCGGACCCTCCACCTTCCGGCCGCACTCCTGGGCGTTCGTCACCGACATCTGGGCGCAGCTCGCCTTCTGGGCCAGCTCGATGGTGTTCATCCTCGCCTCCATGCTGGTGCCCAGGCTGATGATCGGCATCACCCGCCACGACCTGCTGCTGCTCGCCGTGGTGATCGCCGCCGCCCTGGCCGCGCGCGCCGTGGTGCTGTTCGGCCTGCTGCCCGTGCTCACCCGCCTCGGCCTGTGCCAGCGCGTGCCCACCCCGTTCAAGGTCACCATGCTGTGGGGCGGCCTGCGCGGCGCCATCACCCTGGCCCTCGCCCTCTCCGTCACCGAGAACAAGGCGATCTCGCCCGACGTGCAGCATTTCGTCGCCATCCTCGCCACCGGCTTCGTGCTCACCACCCTGCTCGCCGGCGGCACCACGCTCGGCCTGCTGGTCGGCTGGCTGCGCCTCGACCGCCTGCCCGCCATCGACCAGGCGCTGCGCCACCAGGTCGTCGCCATCGGCCTCGGCGAGGCCCGCGACCGCGTCCGCCAGCACGCCGCCGAGCTGGGCTTCGCGCGCGGCGTCACCCAGCGCGTGATCGAGCGCTTCACCGCGCGCATCGAGCAGGAGACCGCGGCCAACGAGTTCGACACCGCCATCACCGACCGCGACCGCATCACCCTCGGCCTCATCACCCTGGCCTCCCAGGAGCGCTCCGTGCTGCTGGAGATGTTCAAGGACCGCGCCCTGCCGCGCGCGATCATGGAGCACCTGCTGTGGACCGCGGAGAGCATGATCGACGGCGCGCGCTCCGGCGGCAGGCTGGGCTACATCCGCGCCGCCCGCAGGCGCCTGCGCCCCGGCCTGCGCTTCGCCCTCGCGCAGTGGCTGCACCGCTCCGCCGGCATCGACACGCCGCTGATGAACCGCCTCGCGGAGCGCTTCGAGATGCTGCTGCTCATGCGCCTCGTCGTCGCCTCCCTGAGCCGCTTCATGCGCCGCCGCATGGAGCCCGTGCTGGGACAGCGCGTCAGCGAGATCGTCGCCGACATCGTGCAGCGCCGCAGCGAGCTGATGGAGGACGCCGCCGAGACCCTGCGCGTGCAGTACCCCGGGTACGCAGAGGCGCTGGAGCTGCGCGTGCTGCAGCTCATCGGCATGCGCATGGAGACCGACGCCTACGACACCATGCGCCGCGAGTCCCTGATCGGCGACGAGCTGCACGAGGAGCTGCTGCGCGCCCTGGAGGAGCGCCGCGACCACCTCTCCCGTCCGCTGAAGTTCAGCCTGCAGATCGGCCTCGACACCCGCCTGCGCGAGATCCCCCTGCTGTCCGGCCTGCAGGAGGCCGTGCTGCACGACGTCGCCATGAACGTCACCGTGCGCTTCGCCGTTCCCGGCGAGGCCATCGTGCGCCGCGGCCGCCGCGCGCGCTCGGTGTTCTTCGTCAGCTCCGGCAGCGTCGACGTCACCGCGGACGGCGCCACCCGCACGCTGGGCCGCGGCGCCTTCTTCGGCGTCGACGAGGTGCTGGAGCACAGCCGCCGCCGCGGCAGCGTGCGCGCCCACAGCTTCAGCCACCTGATGGAGCTGCGCGGCGCCGAGTTCCGCCGCCTGGTCGACGAGAACCCGCAGCTCCTGGCCCGCCTCGACGCCCTGCGCGCCCCCGCGGCCAAGGTCGGCGAGGACGGGCCGGTCGCGCTCATCGGCTTCGAGCCGGCGGACGTGGCGTCGATGGTGCCCTGACGCAGGCAAGGTCGAGGCTCCGCCTCGAGCTCCGCCAGGGGCAGCGCCCCTGGACCGGCTTCCCTCAGGGAAGGCGATCCGAGGGCCCAGCCCTTGGCGGGTCCGGGCAGGGACCGGGCAGGGACCGGCCTTGCTTGCTTCGCCCTGGCCTTCCCGCCCCGCCTCCGCCACCATCGCCCGCATGATTCGCGGCCCGCTCGGCGCCCTGCTCGCCACCCTCGTCGTGCTCGCCACCCTGTGGCCCGCGGTCCCCGTGCAGCCGCTCTCCACCTTCGACCAGCCGTTCTACCTCGGCATCGCCTACGACCTGCGCCACGCCGGCCGCTTCACCGACGGCTACATGTTCGCAGGCCCCGGCCCCGACGGCGCCCGCCCGCCCGGCCTGCGCTTCGCCCCCCTCTACCCCGCCCTGCTCGCCGCGCTGTCGCGCATCGACCCCGCGCTGCGCGCCGGCATGGACTGCCAGGTCCGCACCGAAGGCCACGACCCCGCCTGCCCGCGCGCCGCCCCCTCGGTGCGCTGGCTGCAGTTCGCCATGCTCGCCACGACCTTCGTGCTCATCTGGACCATCGCCCTGCTCGCCACCGCCCGCCGCCGCCTCGCCTGGACGGCGCTGCTGCTCGCCCTGCCGACCGCCGGCGTCCTGCTCCGCTCCGTCGACACCCTGATGACCGAGATCACGGCGCTGCTGCTCACCACCGCCTGCCTCGCCGCCGTCCTCGCCGCCTGGCGCCGCCACAGCCTGCCCTGGCTCGCCGCCGCCGGCGCCACGCTCGGCCTGGCCGTCCTGACCCGCCCCGCCTTCCTCTACCTGCTGTACGCGACCATCCCCGCCGGCCTCGCCCTGGCCGCCGCCGCCGCGCGCGCCGCCCGCCCCGCCCCTCGCCCCGCTGCCCCGTCCGACCCCGCCACGCTGCTTCC
>CAXSER010000148.1:0-7016 GCA_964236315.1 uncultured Acetobacteraceae bacterium
GCGGGCAGCGGCTGTCGGGCGGGCAGCGGCAGAGGGTCGCGCTGGCCCGCGCCCTGCTGCGCGACCCCAGGGTGCTGCTGCTCGACGAGGCGACCAGCGCGCTCGACGCCGAGAGCGAGGCGGCGGTGCAGGAGGCGCTGGCGCGGCTGCGGGCCGGGCGCACCACCATCGTCGTGGCGCACCGCCTGTCAACCGTGCGCGACGCGGACCTGGTGGTGGCGATGGCGGACGGGGCGGCGGTGGAGTGGGGGACGCACGCGGAGCTGCTGGAGCGCGACGGGCTGTACGCGCGGCTGGTGCGGACGCAGGCGCTGGCGCAGTAGGCGGGCAAGGCCGGGCCCTGCCCGGACCCGCCAGGGGCGAGCCGCCCCTGGACCGGCCTTGTGAAGGCAGGGCTTTCAGAGCATGGAGTCGCCGTTGGTGATGTCGTTGGAGGTGCCCTCGGGCGCCTTCTTCTGCAGGAAGGCCCGCAACGCGAGCACGACGCCCAGGAAGGCCAGCAGGGCGACGATCGCCTCGATCACGCCCATCGCAGCACCCATGTCGCACACTCCCGCGGTTCGGGGCGCAGGCTAGCAGGTCGGGGCGGCGGGGCGGCAGGGTTTCGGCGGCCGGCGCGGCTCAGAACAGGGCGACGAGGGCGAGGCCCGCCACCATCAGGCCGGTGCCGCACAGGCGCAGCAGGCTCGCCGGGTGCTCCTTGAAGCCGACCCAGCCCATGTGGTCGAGCAGCACGGAGGCGAGCAGCGCCGCGGTCACGGTCAGGCCGGTGAACAGGGCCGAGCCGAGGGACTCGGCGAACATCAGCATCGACACCGCGTAGCCCGCGGCGATGAAGCCCGCGATCCACGCCCACCACGGGGCGGCGGCGGCATCGTGCAGCGTGGGCAGCCTCGCGCCGGCCAGCACGGAGGCGCCGACGAGGCACACCAGCAGGCCGATCGCCGAGGCCAGGCCGAACACCAGGCCGGCCCACCACGGGCTGCGCAGGCTGCGGCTGAGCTGGGCGGTGGAGCCGGCCTCCACCGTGGTGAGCACGCCCATGGCGACGACGAACAGGATGCCGAGCAGGCGCATGGGGCGGTCTCCGTGCGCCGGACGCGGCGTGTGCGTCATGTGGGACGGAACGGGGGAAGGTTGAGGTTCCGCCCCGGGCTGCGCGTCGCGCACGCGCCTCGGCCTCCGGCGGCCAGGGTCGGATCCCCGGGGGCGTGGCACTCGCCCGGCCCTGCGCGCGTCGTGCCGCGCCCGCCGGCTCCGGCCGGAGCCTCATGCCCCGGGGTCGCGGGACGCGGCGCGTCGGGCGTCAGCGGGGCGTGGCGTCGGGCAGGCGGGTGCGCAGCTGCTCGGACAGCGCGGCGTAGCCGCTGGCGCCGGGGTGCAGGCCGTCCTCCTGGAAGAAGTCGGCGCCTCCCGCGTCGAGCGCCACGACCCTGACGTGGCCGCCGGCTGTCGCGAGGGTCCGGAGGAGGTCGTTGGCGGCGAGCCTGTTGCCCTCGAGCGTGTCCGGCCTGGAGTCGCGATGCAGGATCTCGATGACGACGATGCCGGCCGGCCTGAACACCCGGTCGATCTCCCGGATCAGCAGCCGGTAGCCCGCCAGGATCGAGCATGCGCTGTCGGAGCCGATGTTGTTGGTTCCCAGCAGGACCACGACCCTGTCGGCGCGGACATGGTCGAAGCGGCCCGACCTGAGCCGCCACAGGGTGTTCTGGACGCGATCGGAGCCGACGCCGAGGTTGAGCACGCTCGCCGTGGAGAGCGCGCGTCGCAGCAGCGGGTCCGGCCACAGCTGCACGATCGAGTCCCCCAGCACGACCGCGTCCGCGTGCGCGACGCCGGACGCATCCCTGGCCAGGGCCAGGTGCCGCCGCAGGGCGAACGAGCTGTAGGGCGGCGCAGGGGTCGTCGTCTCGACGAGGCCGGCCTCGTCGCACTGGGCCCGGGCGCGGGCCGTCGTCGCCAGGAACGCCGCCGCCAGCAGCAGGAGCGCCCGCCACGGGACCGGGCGTCCGGACGGCCCGGCCCGGCCGCCCGGGCGGGATCGCGGACCCTGTGGCGGCGACGGCTTGCGCAGGTCGGGATGACGCGGCGGGGAAGGCCGCGGGGTCCGGATCCCGTCCGGCGTGTCCGGCGCCGGCTGCCCGCGCCAGGACGGGCCCGGGGTGGCGGTGCCCGCCTGGCGGACCCGTCCGCTCCGGAACAGCCTCAGGATCGCTCGGCTCCAAGGCCGAGGCAGACGGCGACGACGTGGCGTTCCTCGCCGGCGAGATGGCGCGTGACGTAGCGCAAGCCCGGCACGAACCGCTCCAGGACGACGGCCTCGATCTCGATCCGGTCGGGCCCTGCCTGCTCGGCCGTGCCGGGCCGCAGGATGCCCTCCTCCGTCGCCGGCCCGTCCCCCGCCGCGCTGATCCCGAACCGGCCCTCGCGGGGGCCGCAGTCCCGGAACACCGGCGCGATGTGGTAGCGGAAGCTGCCGCCGCGCAGCGAGGCGGGGAAGTGCAGGTCCTTGACCACGGCAGGGTCGCCGGCGAACCGGGCGAAGGCCGAGCAGGCGTTGATGTTGATCGCGTAGCCGGCGAGCCGCTCGTCGTCGGCGGCAGGGATCGCGACGCCGTCGCCGTCCTGCAGCGTGACGAACCTGCGGCTCAGGATGCCGCTGGTCCGGTGCACGACCGGACGATCGGGGGCGACGTCGGCCAGGAACACCGGCCGGAACAGCGACAGGTCCGCGACGACCTCCACCTCCGGGCGTGGCGTCGCCAGGTGCCACGTCATGTAGCGGCGGAGGAACACGGCGAGCTCCGCCTGCCAGGCGGATCTCGGGTGCGAGCCGTCGACCTCGCCGGGCCGCTCGGGCAGGTCGGTGTAGAAGTCCTTGCACGTCAGGCCGGGATCGCGCTCCAGCTGGGCCTGCATGAACTCGGTCCAGTCCAGGATCGGGCACCCCTCGGTCCCGGCGACCTCGCGATGCAGCTCCGTGATCTCGGACGGCTGCTGGAGGGGCGAGTGCCACCTGCCGTCGCGCTCGGACACGGCCGGGCTGAAGGCGATCAGCAGCGGGCAGCACCCGTCGGCCCGCGCCACGTGCATGACGTGGCGGAGATACCTGCGCAGCGCGGCGAAGTCGTAGCGGCCGCCGCGGTTGTCCTTCACCGAGTGCTCGAACATCGCGAGATCGATCAGGCAGAAGTCGAGGCCGGCGCAGAAGCCCGGCTGCACGAAGAACGGCCCGAGCAGGGCAGAGGACATGCCGACCCTGCCGACACTCGCGACATCGATGTCCGGCATCGCCGTCAGATGGGCGGCGTAGCCGTAGCTCAGGATCGAGTTGGACTGCCCGACCACGGCACACCTGATCCGCTTCACCACTTCGCCCCCAGCCGCAGGCGTGCCGTCCCGGTTGACACGGTATCAGGGTGTGATGATCATCGCCTGTCAAGGACGTGCCCACCCGGTCGGCGACCGGTCCTGGCGATGGAGGCGACATGTCCGGCGAACTTTCCCGCCTTGCCGATCAGGTCGGCAAGGACTGGAAGAGCAACAGCTACTACGAGTCGAGCGAGCAGCACGTCAGGGGCTTCTGGTCGGAGACGTCGCCGTTCAGGATGCTGTTCGACCGGATGACGCTGGGCACCGTGATCGACCTCGCCTGCGGTCACGGCAAGCAGTCGCAGTTCATCGTGGACAGGTGCACCAGACTGTACCTGGTGGACATCAACAGCGAGAACCTGGACTTCTGCCGGTCGCGGTATGCGGCGCATGGCAACGTCGAATACGTCCTGACGTCGGGATACGACATCCCGTCCATCGCGACGGGCACGGTCGACGCGATCTTCTGCTACGACGCCATGGTGCATTTCGCCCCCGAGGTCGTGGCCGCCTACCTCAGGGAGACCAGGCGCCTGCTGCGGGCCGGCGGGTGCGGCCTGTTCCACCACTCGAACCTCGCGGACCCGCCATCGACGGAGTACGGCAGGAACCCGCACGCGCGGAACAGGATGTCGATCGGGCTGTTCTGCCGGATGGCCGAGGACGCGGGGCTGAGCGTCATCGAGTCGCGGTCCTGCGACTGGGGCGGCGTCCAGAGGCTCGACGGCCTGACGCTGGTGGGAGCCTGACGCCACCGCCTCGGGCTGCGTCCTAGACCTGCCGGGACGTAGTTGTGGGCGTGGCTCTCCATCGTCGGGCGGGACGGGGTGCAGGGGCCGGGCACTGCCGGCCTGCGCCATGGGACGCGGGTCGCATCCGGACGGACGGGCGGCCTCGGCTCCGCGCCGGACCGGGGCGGTCGGGGCGTGCGGCGGCTCTCCTCCGGCTTCGCGTGCCCGGGCGACAGCAGGGGCTCGATCATCGGCAGGGATCGTCGGCGACACGGCAGGGCTCCGTGCGCAACGCGCCGCGGGATGCTTGTCCCGGTCTTCCTTGTCCCAACCTTCCTTGTCGCCGTCTTCCTTGTCGCCGGGATCGGAGGGCGTGCCGCTCCTTCGCGGGTCCGGGCAGGGCCCGGTCCTGCCCGTCTGCACAAGCGGCGGTGAACGCGGGCGCGGCGAACCGGGCGGCGGCAGCGGGGTTTGGGCGGGGACGTCAGACCCAGGAGGGATGCCATGGCCCAGGACCCGCGCACCAAGTACCCGCAGCCGCCGTTCGCGCCCCAGGCGCAGGAGTCGCCGGGCAGCTCGGCGCGGATGCAGCCGGAGCCGGACCACGGCGAGCTGAGCTACAAGGGCTCGGGGCGGCTGGAGGGCCGGGTCGCGGTGATCACCGGGGCGGACAGCGGCATCGGCCGCGCGGTGGCGATCGCCTACGCGCGCGAGGGCGCGGACGTGGTGGTGGCGTATCTCGACGAGCACGAGGACGCGGAGAAGACGGCGCGCTGGGTGCGCGAGGCGGGGCGGCGCGTGCTGCTGGCGCCGGGCGACCTGTCGAGGCGCGAGGCGTGCGTGGCGCTGGTGGAGGCGGCGGTCGCCGAGTTCGGGCGCATCGACGTTCTGGTGAACAACGCGGCGTACCAGCACACGCGCTCGTCCATCGAGGAGATCAGCGACGAGGAGTGGGAGTACACCTTTGCCGCGAACGTGCACTCGATGTTCCGGGTGACGAAGGCGGCGATGGCGCACATGGCGCCGGGGTCCTCGATCGTGAACACCAGCTCGGTCAACTCCAAGCATCCGATGCCGAGCCTGCTGGCGTATTCGGCGACCAAGGCGGCGATCGCGAACTTCACCTCGGGCCTGGCGCAGGGCGCGATCGGGAAGGGCATCCGGGTGAACGCGGTGCTGCCGGGGCCGATCTGGACGCCGTTCATCCCGACGGGGATGGAGGAGAAGCAGGTCGCGACGTTCGGCAGCCAGTCGCCGTACGGCCGGCCGGGACAGCCGGCGGAGCTGGCGGCGGCGTACGTGATGCTGGCCGAGGAGAACGCGAGCTTTATGTCCGGCACGATGGTCACGGTCGGCGGGGCGATGCCGATCCTCTGAGCGGGACGGCCCGGGCGCGGCGCCCGGGGGGCCTGCCGGACGGGAGAGCTGCCGGGCGCGGGACCTGTCGGGCAGGGAACCCGGCGACCGGAGGGCCTGCAGGATGGAGGGCCTGCCGATCGGCGCCTTCCGGACCGGGGTGTGCCGACGACGGCGCAGGCATTGCCCGGCGTCCAGAGTTGTGGCGGGTTCGGTGGTTGGCAAGTGCAATCTATCCTGACCGCGCCGCCTGCATCCGTCGTTGCGGGGTCGCGTTGTGCCCGCAGAAAAGGGAGTGCGACATGAGCGACACCAACACGGCGATGACGGTCTACTTGACCGGACTGCGCAACCAGCACGCGGTCGAGACGCAGGCGATCGGGACGGTCAAGAACCAGCTCGGCCGGATGGAGGCCTACCCCGAGCTGCACGCGAAGATGGAGGAGGAGCGGGCGCGCTCGACGGAGCAGGCGGCGCGTCTGGACGGGCTGCTGGAGAAGCACGGCACCAGCGCCTCGCTGGCCAAGGAGGCGGTGACCGGCACGGTCGCGACGGTGGCAGGCTTCGCCCATGCCGTGTCCGGCGACGAGGTGCTCAAGGACGTGCTCGCCGCCGTCGGCTACAAGGCGTACGAGATCGGCTCCTACAAGCTGCTGGTGACGCTGGCGCAGGCGGCGGGTGCCGCGGGCGACGTCGCGGTGCTCGAGCAGTCGATGAAGGAGGAGCAGGAGATGGGCGACTGGCTCGGCGAGCACATCCCGGCGCTGGCGCACGCCTACCTCGCCAGGCAGGCGGCCGCATAGGGCTGGTCCTGTCGCACGTCCGCGGAAACGGCGGCGGCGCCGGTGCGTTCCCCGGGCATGCGCCCGGCATCGCGGGTGGCAGGCGCGGGGCATCCGTCCCGCGTCGCATCCACCACCAGGAGAGTGCGATGACCGGCGACGCGCATGGCGACACGACACACGAGGTCTGCCACACCGGGCTGCGCAACATGCACGTCCTGGAGATGACGGCGATCGAGCTGACGGAGCGCCAGGTCGGGCGCATGGAGCACTACCCGGAGATGGCGGCGCGGCTGCGGGCGCACCGCGACGAGTCGCAGGTGCAGGCGCAGCGGCTGGAGGCGATCCTGGCGCGGCACGGCACCGCGCCGTCGGCGGTCAAGAACGCGGCGATGGGCGTGATGGGCAACGTGGCGGCGGCGCTGCATGCCCCGGCGCCGGACGAGATCCTGAAGAACACGTTCGCCAACTTCGCGTTCGAGCACCAGGAGATCGCGGGCTACACGAGCCTGCTCGCGATGGCGGACCTGCTGGGCGACACGGAGTCCGTGGCGCCGCTGCGCCAGTCGCTGGCCGAGGAGCAGTCGATGGCGAAGTTCATCGAGGGCCAGATCGTGCCGACGACGAAGACGTTCATGACGCTGACCGCGCAGGGCGCCAGGGCCGGCATCTGACGCCGACGGGGACCAGGGCTCGCGCCCAGGCCCCCTGCCTCATGTCGAGGTTTCCAAAGGCGAGCCTTTGGCGGAGTCCAGAGGCAGAGCCTCTGGCC
>CAXSER010000149.1:0-7008 GCA_964236315.1 uncultured Acetobacteraceae bacterium
CGGAGCTTCCCAGACCGGAGCTGCCCAGACCGGAGCTGCCCAGACCGGGGCCACGCACGATGCCGGCCTGGCCGGCGCCCTGGCACGCGCCGCCCAGGAGCTTGAGCGCCAGCAGCGCGAGCAGCACCCCGCCCACCGCCAGCGCCCAGCCCCGCGCCGCCCGCCCGCCCGCCACGCCGCCCCGGCCGCGCGGCAGCAGCGCCACCAGCACCAGGAGCGCCAGGGGCAGCACCACGGCCTGGTCCGCCAGGTCGGTGATCCCGGTCCACGCCTGCCCCGCCGTCATGCGCGGCGCCAGGGCCGGCCCGAAGGCCGCACGCCCTGCGTGATCGCCGTCCCGGCTCGGCGCGGCGCGCGATCGCGGATCGACAAGCGCGCGGGGGCTGCCACACTGCCCCGAGGACGACCGCGCGGGCCTTCATGCCGCACGGCAGGAGCGGAGGACGATCGCGCCGCAGGTGCGACGAACCGGCCGCCATCGGGAGCGTGACGGCGATGCAGCCAGACTCGGCACGGCGGGAGACGCTCGATCTCGAGCACTACGTACCGGCCTTCCTGTCGCTCCTGTCCAACAAGCTGTCGGCCACCGCCTCGCGCGAGTGCCGCGCGGCCTGCGGGCTCGGCTACACCGACTGGCGGGTCATGGCCCAGATCGCCGTCAGCCCGCACAGCTCGGCAGCACGGCTCTGCCTGCGCACCGGGCTCGACAAGGCGGCGGTGAGCCGGAGCTTCGCGGCGCTGGCCGAGCGCGGGCTCGTGCGCCTCGAGACCGCCGGCCGCGACCGCAAGGCCGCGCTGAGCCTGCCGGGGGAGCGCATGCATGCCGAGCTTCTCGTGCTGGCCGTGCAGCGCGAGCAGCGGCTGCTCGCGGGCTTCTCCGAGCACGAGGCCGCCACGCTGCGCCGGCTGCTGCAGAAGCTGGTCGCCAACCTGCCGGCGCTCGACGACGCCTGCCGGGAGGACGCACCCCGCGAACCGGCGACGACCTGAGGCCAACAGGAAGCAGGGCCGGGCTCTGCCCGGACCCGCCAGACGGAGGTGGCCGAAGGTTCCGACGATCCTCCTGGATCGTCGGAAAGGCCAACGGAGGGAACCGCCCCTGGACCTGCTTGACTGAGGAAGGCCGGTCCAGGGGGGGCACGTTCCTGGCGCAGCTCGAGGCAGAGCCTCAGCCTTGCCTGGCCTGAGGCCAGCGAGCCCATCCCCGTGAACCGAAGCCGTCTGATTGATGTGGTGGCGCGCCCGGAAAGACTCGAACTTCCAACCCCCAGATTCGTAGTCTGGTGCTCTATCCAATTGAGCTACGGGCGCCGCGGGCGGGATGTAGCCGAGCCCCGTCGCTGCCGCAAGTGCGCGCAGGTGGATTCGCGCACCGAAACGCGCCTCAGGCGCCGAGCTTCTCCAGTTCGCGCAGCACGGACTCGCCCATCACCCCGGTGCCGACCCGCGCGGTGCCCGGCGAGAGGATGTCGGCGGTGCGCAGCCCGTTGGTCAGCACGCTGCCGACCGCGCGCTCGATCATCGACGCCTCCTCCTCCATCGCGAACGAGGTGCGCAGCAGCATCGCGAAGCTCAGGATCTGCGCCAGCGGGTTGGCGATGCCCTTGCCCGCGATGTCGGGCGCGCTGCCGTGGATCGGCTCGTACAGCGCGTGCCGGCGCCCGTCCGCCCCCACCGCGCCCAGCGTCGCCGACGGCAGCATGCCCAGCGAGCCCGTGCACATCGACGCCAGGTCGCTCAGGATGTCGCCGAACAGGTTGCCGGTGACGATCACGTCGAACTGCAGCGGGTTGCGCACCATCTGCATCGCGCAGTTGTCCGCGTACATGTGCGACAGCGCCACGTCCGGATACTCCGCCTCGCCCAGCGCCTGCACCGTCTGGCGCCACAGCAGGCCGCTCTCCATCACGTTCGCCTTCTCCACGCTGGTCAGGCGTCCCTTGCGCGTGCGCGCCAGGTCGAACGCCACGCGCGCGACCCGCTCGATCTCGTGCGTGTCGTAGCTCTCCGTGTTGAACCCGCGCTTCCGTCCGTCCGGCAGCGTCTCGATGCCGCGCGGCTCGCCGAAGTAGATGCCGCCGGTGCTCTCGCGCACGATCATCAGGTCGAGCCCGCGCACCACCTCCGGCTTGAGCGTGCTCGCGTTGACCAGCGGGTCGAGCACGATCGCCGGCCGCAGGTTCGCGAACAGCCCCAGCTCCGAGCGCAGCCGCAGGATCGAGATCTCCGGGCGGTTGTCGAAGCCCAGGTGGTCCCACTTCGGCCCGCCCACCGCGCCGAACAGGATCGCGTCGGCCGCCCTGGCCGCGGCCAGCGTCTCCTCGGTGATCGGCACGCCCTGCGCGTCGATCGCGGCGCCGCCGACCAGCGCCTCGGTGATGTCGAAGCGCACGCCGCGCGCCCGCGCCATCCAGTCGACCACGCGCTTGACCTCGCGCATCACCTCGGGGCCGATGCCGTCGCCGGGGAGCACCAGGAGCGTCTTGTTGGCAGCCATCGCAGAGTCCTTCCGGAAGCAAGGTCGAGGCTTTGCCTCGAACTCCGCCAAGGGCCGGGCCCTTGGATCGCCTTCTCTTAAGTAAAGCCGGTCCAGGGGCGGCTCGCCCCTGGCGGGTCCGGGCAGAGCCCGGCCTTGCTTCAGACGCCCCCGATTCCCGGCATCCACGGCTGCGCCACCGCTCGCTCGCTCTCAAAGCGATCGATCTCCGCGCCGCGCTGCATGGTCTCGCCGATGTCGTCGAGCCCGAGCAGCAGCCGGTGCTTGCGGAACGCATCCACCTCGAAGGCGATTTCCTCGCCGCTCGGCCGGATCACCACCTGGCGCTCCAGGTCGACGCTGAGCCGCGCGTTGTCACCCATCTCCGCGTCGGCCATCAGCGCGTCGCACACCGCGCGCGGCAGCCGGATCGGCAGGATGCCGTTCTTGAAGCAGTTGCCGTGGAAGATGTCCGCGAAGTCCGGCGCGATCACGCAACGGATGCCGAAATCCAGCAGCGCCCAGGGCGCATGCTCGCGCGACGAGCCGCAGCCGAAGTTCTCGTGCGTGACCAGGATCTCGGCGTGGCGATACGGCTCGCGGTTGAGCACGAACCCCGGCTTCTCCGACCCGTCCGCCTCGAAGCGCAACGCGTCGAACAGGTTCCTGCCCAGCCCGGTGCGCGCGATCGTCTTGAGGAAGCGCGAGGGGATGATCTTGTCGGTGTCGACGTTGGCCAGCGGCAGCGGCGCCGCGATCCCCGTCAGCGTCGTGAACGCGCGCATCAGACCGCCACCCCCAGCACCCGCGCATCCGTCAGCCGCCCGGTCACCGCGGCAGCCGCCGCCATGGCCGGCGACATCAGGTGCGTCCGCCCGCCCGGCCCCTGCCGCCCCTCGAAGTTGCGGTTCGACGTGGAGGCGCAGCGCTGCCCGGGCGAGAGCTTGTCCGGGTTCATGCCGAGGCACATCGAGCACCCCGCCTCGCGCCACTCGAACCCCGCGTCGAGGAACAGCCGGTCCAGCCCCTCCTGCTCCGCCTGGAACTTCACCATCCCGGAGCCCGGCACCACCATCGCCCGCACGCCGTCCGCCACGTGCCGCCCGCGCACCACCGCGGCGGCGGCGCGCATGTCCTCGATCCGCCCGTTGGTGCACGAGCCGATGAACACGACGTCGACCGGGATCTCAGTCATCGGCGTCCCCGGCCGAAGCGCCATGTAGTCCAGCATCCGCTGCAGCTCCGCGCGCCGCGCCTCGTCGCCGGCCGCGGCCGGGTCGGGCACCACGCCGTCGATCGCCACCACGTCCTCCGGGCTCGTGCCCCAGCTCACCATCGGGCTGATGTCGGCGGCCTGCAGGACCACGGTGCGGTCGTACACGGCGCCCTCGTCGGACGGCAGCGTGCGCCAGTACTCGATCGCGCGCGCCAGCGCCTCGCCCTTCGGCGCGAACGGGCGGCCCTCGACGTAGCGGAACGTCGTCTCGTCCGGCGCCACCAGGCCCGCGCGCGCGCCGGCCTCGATGCTCATGTTGCAGATCGTCATCCGCCCGGCCATGTCGAGCCCGCGGATCGCCTCGCCGGCATACTCGATCACGTGGCCCGTGCCGCCCGCCGTGCCGATCGTGCCGATGATCGCCAGCATCACGTCCTTCGCCGTCACCCCCGGCGGCAACGCGCCGTCAACCCGCACCAGCATGTTGCGCGCCGGCTTCTGCAGCAGCGTCTGCGTCGCCAGCACGTGCTCGACCTCGGAGGTGCCGATGCCGAACGCCAGCGCGCCCATCGCGCCGTGCGTGGAGGTGTGGCTGTCGCCGCACACGATGGTCATGCCCGGCAAGCTGATGCCCTGCTCCGGCCCGACGATGTGCACGATGCCCTGCTCGCGGCTGAGCAGCGGGAAGTACGGCACCCCGAACTCGGCGACGTTGCGCTCCAGCGTCTCCACCTGCAGCCGCGAGTCCGCCTCCGCGATGCCGAGCCTGCGGTCGCTGGTCGGCACGTTGTGGTCGGTCACCGCGACCGTCGCGTCCGGGCGGCGCACGCGGCGGCCGGACAGGCGCAGGCCCTCGAACGCCTGCGGGCTCGTGACCTCGTGCACCAGGTGGCGGTCGATGTAGAGCAGGCACGTGCCGTCCTGCGAGCGCTCGACGACGTGCGCATCCCAGATCTTGTCGAACAGCGTCTGCGGCATGGACGGCCCCCAGGAAGAAAGGCCAGGGCTCTGCCCTGGACCCGCCGGGGGCAGGCGCCCCCGGACCCGCACGACTCAGAAAGGCTCCCGCTTCATTGCGCGGGTCCGGGGGTGCTCGCCCCCGGCGGGATCGAAGGGCAGGGCCCTTCGCCCTACTCCGCGGCGGCCGGCGCCTCGGTCCCGGCGTTCGCCGTGACGCGGGTGTCGCGCGCCTTCTCGGCGATGCGCGCCGACTTGCCGCGGCGGCCGCGCAGGTAGTACAGCTTCGCCCGCCGCACGTCGCCGCGACGCAGCACCGCGATCTCGGAGATCGTCGGCGCATACAGCGGGAACACGCGCTCCACGCCCTCGCCGTAGCTGATCTTGCGCACGGTGAAGTTGCTGTTCAGCCCGCGGTTGGAGCGCGCGATGCACACGCCCTCGTAGGCCTGCACGCGGGTGCGCTCGCCCTCGACCACCTTGACCGACACCTTGAGCGTGTCGCCCGGGGCGAAGTCCGGCACGGCGCGTGCTGCGCTCAGGCGGGCCATCTCCTCGGCCTCGTAGGTCTGGATGATGTTCATGGCGTGTGGTCCCTCTCGATTCCGCTCAGTTACGGCCCGCAAGCCGCAGTTGCAACATTCCCGCGCCGCTTCGCCCACAGGTCGGGCCTGCGCTCGCGCGTGATCCTCTCCGCCTCGCCGTGCCGCCAGGCCGCGATCGCCGCGTGGTTGCCCGACAGCAGCACGTCCGGCACCCGCATCCCCGCCCACTCCGCCGGCCGCGTGTAGTGCGGATACTCCAGCAGCCCGTCGGCGAAGCTCTCCTCGACGGCGCTCTCCGCCGCCCCCATCACGCCCGGCAGCAGCCGCACGCACGCCTCCAGCAGCACCATCGCCGCCACCTCGCCGCCCGCCAGCACGTAGTCGCCGACGCTGACCTCCACGGCCCCGCGCGCCTCGATCACCCGCTGGTCGATCCCCTCGTAGCGCCCGCACAGCAGCACCACGCCCGGGCCCGAAGCCCATGCGCGCGCATCCGCCTGCGTCAGCGTCCGCCCGCGCGGCGTGAGCACCACCAGCGGCCGCCCCCCGCCTTCACCGGCGTCGCCCTCGCCCATCTCCGCCGCGATCGCCGCGTCCACCACGTCCGGCCGGAGCACCATGCCGGCGCCCCCCCCGAACGGCGTGTCGTCGACGCTGCGATGGGGCCCGAGCCCGTGCCCGCGCATGTCTCGCGCATCGAGGCTCCACAGCCCCGCCGCCAGCGCCCGCCCGGCGAGCGCCTGCCCGAGCGGCCCCGGGAACATCCCCGGGAACAGCGTCAGCACGCTGGCCCGCCACGCGCTCACGCCCGCACCCCGCCTGCCGCCACGCCGTCCGTCGCCACGCCGCCGTCCGCCACCGACGGCAGCTCGCGCGCCTCGACCTCGTCCGGCGGCACCACGGTCAGGGACCGCGCCGCCACGTCGACCACCGGCACCGCCGCGCGCGTGAACGGCACCAGCAGCGGCGCCGCCCCGTCCCGCACGATCTCCAGGCTGGTCCCCGCGCCGTAGTCGTGCACCAGCACCACCCGCCCGACCGACGCGCCCTCGGCCGTCACCGCCGCCATGCCCACCAGGTCGGCGAGGTAGAACTCGTCCTCCCCGGCCGGCGGCAGCGTGTCGCGTGCCACGAACAGCTGCAGGTTCGTCAGCCGCTCCGCCTCGCTGCGGTCCGCAACCGCCCGCCCGGAGGCGTCGCGCAGCTCCGCGACCCCCGCCTGGCGCCACGACAGCGTCCAGCCCCGCCCATCCCCGTCGACGAGCGGCCCGTACTCCGCCAGCGCCTCCGGCTCGGCCGTGTAGCTGTGCACGTGCACCAGCCCCCGCACGCCATGCGGCCGGCCGACCACGCCCAGCAGGATGCGGTCTTGCGCCACTGGCTCAGGCGGCGTTGGCCGCGGCGCGCTCCTGCGCCTTCTTCTTCGGCGCCGACTGGATCGGCTGCTCGGGGTACACCGGCATCGGCGCCAGCCCCGCCTTGCCGAGGAACTTCGCGACGCGGTCCGTGGCCAGCGCGCCCTCGCTCAGCCAATGCTTGATGCGCTCGTCCTTGAGGCGGACGCGGTCGGCATGCTCGGCCGGCAGCATCGGGTTGTAGCTGCCGAGCTGCTCGATGAAGCGCCCGTCGCGCGGCGAGCGGCTGTCGGCGACCACGATGTGGTAGTACGGGCGCTTCTTGGCGCCGGCACGTGCAAGGCGGATCTTCAGGCCCATTCGCTCAGTCTCCAGTTTCCGGACCCGGCCCTGTGCCGTGTCCGCGTGCCCCCGTGCGGGAGCAGGCAAGCAAGCCCGGGCTCTGCCCGGACCCGCCAG
>CAXSER010000150.1:0-7000 GCA_964236315.1 uncultured Acetobacteraceae bacterium
GCTGGCCAGCGCGGTGCTGCTCGGGCCGGACCTCTGGGGCGCCTGGCTCGGCGTGATGACCGGCGGCGGGGCGCTGTTCCGCGACTGGGCGCGGGAGGCGCGGCTGAACGGCATGAGCGTCTATGCCTGCGCGGCCCGGCTCGGGGCGGGTCCGCGACAGGCAGATGCCGTGCAGGGCGCGGCCGTGCGGCTGGCCGCCGCCGCGGTCCACCGCGCGTATCGCGCCGCGCTGCGCGACGAGCACCGGCTGGCGATCCTGCTGGCCGCGACCTTCCTGGCGGCGCCGCACACCGCGAACTACGACGCGGTCCTGCTGTGCATCGCCGCCACCCTGGCCGTGTTCCCGGCCGGCGGAGGGGCGCCCGCGACCGCCACGCTGCTGCTCGCGGGCGCGGTGTGGCTCTGCCCGCTGTTCAACCCGCCCAGCCTGTTCTCGGCGGGGCTGCTCACGCCGCCGCTGGTGCTGGCGCTGATGGCCGTGCTGCTGGGGCGGACAGGCGCCGCCGCCGCGGTGGTCCCGCCCGCGCCGCTGGCAGGCCCTCTCCCGTGACGGGGTGGCCGCGTTCCGGGCCGGCGGCCGGGAGAGCCCGGCGGCGGGCCGGGTTCTCGGCGCGGCTGCGGTCCTGTCGGCCCGCGTGTCGGCGAGGTCGCGTCCGGGCGCCCTTGTCGGCGCTGGTGCTCCCGGACCCCGCTCCACCCTGCTAGGAACGGGTCGGCGGCAGCGGGGGGTTCGGGCATGCGGGTGCTTCTGGTGGGTTCGGGCGGGCGCGAGCACGCGCTGGCCTGGGCGATCGCGCGCAGCCCGCTGCTGACGGAGCTGGTGGCGGCGCCGGGCAGCCCGGGGATCGCCGCCTTTGCGCGCTGCGTCGCGGTGGCGGCGACGGACGTGGCGGGGCTGGTGGCGCTGGCGCGGGCGGAGGGGGTGGACCTGGTGGTGCCAGGGCCGGAGGCGCCGCTGGTGGCGGGGCTGGCGGACGCGATGGCTGAGGCGGGGATCGCGTGCTTCGGGCCGAGTGCGGCGGCGGCGCGGCTGGAGGGGAGCAAGAGCTTCACCCGCGAGGTGGCGGACGACGCGGGGATCCCGGGCGCGCGCTGGGAGAGGTTCGACGATGCGGCGGCGGCGCACGACTTCGTTCGGCGGCGAGGGGCGCCGATCGTGGTGAAGGCGGACGGGCTGGCGGCGGGCAAGGGGGTCGTGGTGGCGGCGACCGTCGAGGAGGCGGAGGCGGCGATCGCGGCGATGATGGAGGGGGGCGCGCTCGGGGCGGCGGGGGCGTCGGTGGTGATCGAGGAGTGCCTGGAGGGGGACGAGGTCAGCCTGTTCGCGCTGTGCGACGGCACGGAGGCGGTGCTGCTGGGGGCGGCGCAGGACCACAAGCGGCTCGGCGACGGCGACACCGGGCCGAACACCGGGGGGATGGGGGCGGTGTCGCCGCCGACGGGGTTCGACCTGGCGGCGCAGGAGGCGGCGCTCGACGTGTTCGTGCGGCCGGCGCTGGCGGAGATGGCGCGGCGGGGGACGCCGTTCCGCGGCGTGCTGTTCGCGGGGCTGATGCTGACGGCGTCGGGGGCGCGTCTGATCGAGTACAACGTGCGGCTGGGGGACCCGGAGGCGCAGTGCCTGCTGCTGCGGCTGCGCTCGGACCTGCTGGGGGCGCTGGCGGCGGCGTGCGGCGGGCGGCTGGCGGAGGTGTCGTTCGAGCTGGTGCCGGTGGCGGCGGTGGCCGTCGTGATGGCCGCGCGGGGGTATCCGGGGGTGCCTGTGGCCGGGGGGGCGATCGGCCTGGGGGCGGCGGAGGCGGTGCCGGGGGTGCGGGTGTTCCAGTCGGGGACGGCGCTCTCCGGGGGGGCGCTGGTGGCGGCGGGGGGGCGGGTGCTGACCGTGTGCGCGACGGGGGCGACGCTGGGGGAGGCGCGGGACGTGGCGTACGCGGGGGTGCGTGCGGTCGAGTGGGCGGACGGGGTCTGGCGGGGGGATATCGGGGTGCGGGCGCTGCAGGCGGTGCCGGCGCGGGGGGATGCGTGAGGAAGGCCAGGGCCCTGCCCCATGGCCTGGAGGCGGGGACCCGCCAGGGCGAGCCGCCCTGGACCGGCATCTTGAAGGGGCTCCTGCCTCGATGTGGAGTTTCCAAAGGGCGAGCCCTTTGGCGGAGTCCAGAGGCGGAGCCTTTGGCCTTGCTGTGCTGGCTTGCCTTCGCCTGCGTTCCGGCGGTGGCGCAGGGGCTGCCGGGGCCGGTGTACACGGAGCCGCTGGGCATCGGGCTGGAGGGGTGGGCGTATCCGTATCCCGTGCGGTTCCTGCCGCTGGTGATGCAGGGGCAGGCGGTGCGCATGGCGTACATGGACGTGCTGCCGCAGGGGGTGGCGAACGGGCGCACCGTGCTGCTGCTGCACGGCAAGAACTTCGACAGCTCGTACTGGGCGGGGGTGATCGAGGCGCTGCGCGGGGCGGGGTACAGGGTCGTGGTGCCGGACCAGGTGGGGTTCAACAAGTCGGCCCATCCGGACCTGGAGTACGGGTTCGACATGCTGGCGGACGCGACGCTGCGGCTGCTGGATTCGTTGGGCGTGGCGGGGGTGGACGTGGTCGGGCACTCGACGGGGGGGATGCTGGCGGTGCGGCTGGCGGGGCGCGCGGGCGGACGGGTCGAGCGGCTGGTGCTGGAGGACCCGATCGGGCTGGAGGACTACCGGGCGAGCGTGCCGGAGCAGGACACGGCGACGCTGGTGGCGGCGGAGGCGGGGCAGAGCGTCGAGGGGTACCGGGCGTTCGTCGCGCGGTACTTCGTGACGCTGCCGCCGGCCGAGTACGAGCCGTTCGTGGCGTGGCGGGCGCGGGTGGGGCTCAGCGGGGAGTTCGACCGTTACGCGCGGGCGGTGGCGCTCACCTACCAGATGATCTGGCACGATCCGGTGCGGGCGGAGTACCCGGGGCTCGCGATGCCGGTGCTGATGGTGGTGGGTGCGAAGGACCGGGCGGCGCCGCTGCGGCAGTACGCGGCCCCCGAGGCGGCGGCGCGGATGGGGGACATGCCGGGGCTGGCGAAGGCGGCGTGCGCGGAGGTGGCACGGTGCCGGCTGGTGGTGGTGCCCGACGTCGGGCACGTGCCGCACCTGGAGGCGCCGGAGGCGTTCCGGCGCGAGGTGATGGGGTTCCTGTCGGCGCCGTAGCGGCGGGCGTTTGCGCAGGAAGGCAAGAGTCTTCTTTTTCTGAAGAAAAGGAAGCAAAAAGACCCTGCCCGTCGGGTTCACGGATGCTCGGGCGGTCCGGAGTTCTTGCGGGAAAGTTCTCTGGTTCTTTCTTTCAGGAAAGGACACGCCTCCTTTCTGTCGTCAGCTGCGTGCCGTTCACGGCGACGGACAGGCGGGCGGCGGCGGAGAGCAGGACAGTGCGGACCTCGCCGGTGGCGATCGTGGCGAGCAGGCCGGTCGCGGTGTCGCCGAGCTGCAGGGTCGCGTCGGGGGGGCCGTGGCGCCAGGCCAGGGCGATGAGCAGGCAGATCGCGGCGTCGAGGCGGTCCTGGTCGGGCTTGCGCGGGCGTTCCAGGGCGGCGGCGGACTCGGCCCAGTCGGCGAGGAGGGGGGCGGGAAGCGTGCGGGCGTGGCGGGCGGCACCGAGCGCGACCAGGCGCCAGTCGGCGGGGAGGAAGCGGCGGGCGGGGTTGTAGCGGGCGGCCTGGCGGCGGGCCCAGATCTCCGGGAGCAGGGCGGGGAGGGCAAGGGCGGGGAAGACCTCCATGACGAAGCGGCCGCTGGGGGCGTCGCGGGCGGCGAGCGGGTCCTGGGTGGCGGCGAGGGTGGCGAGGAAGCGCCAGATCGGGGCGGAGTCGCCGAACATGGGGGCGGCGGTGCCGCCGCGGCGGGCGGGCTGGACGCCGCCGTGGAGGCGGGCGACCAGGCTGGCGGCGACGCGGTCGACGGGGCGGGCGCCGGTCTCGTTGGGCACGATGGTCGGCTGGTCGATGGCGAGGAGGAGGAGGGGGGCGGGGGCGGCGGAGGCGTCGGGGTCCGGGGTGGGGGCGAGGGTGGCGATGAGGCGGGCGGCGTCGGCGAAGGTCGCGAGGCGGGGCGGGTGGAAGGCGACGCAGCGGCCGGATTCGAGGACGCAGGCGGCGATCGCGCCGGGGTTCTGCAGGTTGTCTGTCCAGGCGGAGTCGAAGCCGACGAGGACCTCGCGCCGCGCGGCGGGCGGGGGGGTCAGCGGCGGCCGAACATGCGCTCGATCTCGGCGCGCGACAGGGCGAGGTAGGTCGGGCGGCCATGGCTGCAGGTGGCGGCGCGCGGTGTGGCCTCCATGGCGCGGAGCATGGCGTTCATCTCCGCGGCGTTGAGGCGTCGGCCGGCGCGGATGGAGCCGTGGCAGGCCAGGCGGGCGATGGCGGCGCCGAGGCGGGCGTCGAGCGAGAGCTGCGCGCCCTCGGCCAGCTCGTCGGCGAGGTCGCGCAGCAGGGGGGCGGGGTCGGGCGAGCCCAGCGCGGCGGGGAGGGCGCGCACGAGGATGGCGCCGGCGCCGAAGCCCTCGATCTCCAGGCCGAGGCGGGCCAGCTCCGGGGCTGCGTCGAGCAGGCGGGCGGCGTCGGCGGAGGGGAAGTCGACCACGGCGGGGAGCAGCAGCGGCTGGGCACGCACGCCGCCGGCGACGTACTGGGCGTGCAGGGCCTCGTGGGTCAGGCGCTCGTGGGCGGCGTGCTGGTCGACCAGGATCAGCTGGCCCGCGGCGGTCACGGCGATGATGTAGGTGTCGAGCACCTGGGCGAGGGCGGCGCCGAGGGGGTGGTGGGCCTCCGGCGGGAGCGGGGCGGGCGGAGGCGAGGCGGGGGTAGTCGTGGCGGGGGTAGTCGGGGCGGGAGTCGCAGCGTTGGTGCGCGGCGAGGCATCGGGTGCCAGGGTCGCGAGGTCGGCGGCGCCTCTGGCAGACGGCAGGGCGCCGAGAGGGAGCTGCGACTCGGCGAGGCCGGCGGGGGCGCGGGAGAGGGCGTCGCCGTGCACGGACCATGCGCCGTCCCCGGGAGCGCGGGGCGCGGGGCGGGGGGGGGAGGCGATCACGCGGCCGCTGCGCCAGGAGGAGGACGCGCCTGCGGCGGGGCCGGCGCCGGCGGAGAGGGCGCTGCGCAGGCCGCCGATCACCAGGCTGCGCACGACGTCGGGCTGGCGGAAGCGCAGCTCGGATTTCGCGGGGTGGACGTTGACGTCCAGCTCGTCGGGGGGGAGCGAGAGGTAGAGGGCGACCACGGCGTGGCGGCCGGGGGCGATCACGTCGCGGTAGGCCACGCGCACGGCGGCGCGCAGCACGGGGTCTGCGACCGGGCGGTTGTTGACGATCAGGCCCTGGGCGGCGGCGGTGGCGCGGCTCAGGGAAGGGGCGCAGGCGAAGCCGGTCAGCGCGTAGCCGTCGCGTGTGGCGTCGACGGGGAGCAGGGCGCCGGCGGCGTCGGGGCCGAGCAGGGCGGCGAGGCGCTGCGCGCGGTCCTGGGCGGGGAGGTCGAACTCCAGGCGGCCGTCGGTCTCCAGGCGCATCGCGACGGCGGGGGCGGACATGGCGAGGCGGCGCAGGCTGGCTGCGGCCTGCTCGGCTTCGGTGCGGGGCTGCTTGAGGAACTTGCGGCGGGCGGGGGTGGCGTAGAACAGGTCCTCGACCACGACGCGGGTGCCGGGGGCGCCGGCGGCCGGCTCGACCGCGCCGACCAGGCCGCCGGCGACGTGCAGGCGCGAGGCATGCGCGGCGGTCCGGGTGCGCGAGGTCAGGGTGAGGCGGGCGGCGGCGCCGATCGAGGGCAGGGCCTCGCCACGGAAGCCCAGGGTGGCGATGCGGACCAGGACGTGCTCGTCGGCCTCGCTGTCGCGGCCAAGCTTGGAGGTGCAGTGGCGCTGCACGGCGAGCACGAGCTCGTCGGGGGACATGCCGCAGCCGTCGTCGGCGACCTCGATGCGGGAGATGCCGCCGCCGTCGAGGCGCACGGCGATGCGGGTGGCGCCGGCATCGAGCGCGTTCTCCACCAGCTCGCGCAGGGCGGCGGCGGGGCGCTCGATGACCTCGCCGGCGGCGATGCGGTTGACCAGGGTATCGGGGAGACGGCGGATGCGCCCCGCGATGTCCGCGGGCGACTCGGCGGGGGGGCGCGGGAGCGGGGCGGGCATCGGGCGAGGATACACGAGGCGGGCGGGAGGCTGCCACCGGGAAGCGGGGCGGAGACTGGCGGCAGCTTCTAGGAAGGGAAGGAAGTCTTCTTTTTCTGAAGAAAAAGAAGCAAAAAGACTTTGCCCATAGGGTTCCGGAGCGTTGGACGGTTCCCATGGGGGAGGTTCTTTGGTTCTTTCTTTCAGGAAAGAACTCGCTTTCTTCCTGCCGTGATGCGGGCCGCTCAGAACAGGGTGTCGAGGAAGCCGTTGCCGCGCTTCTGGTTGATGATGGGGGTGTCGCCGGCGTTCTGGTTCGCGCCGAGGGCGGCGTTCTGGCGCAGGCGCTGGCTCTCGCCCTTGGCGTCGACCACGGTGCCGGCCTTGTACGGGGGGCGCCAGAACATCAGCTGGTCGGTGAAGCTCTCGGTCGGGCGGTCGAGCTTGCCGTCCTCGTCGAGCTTGGCGCGGATGTCGCGCGGCGCGCCGGGGCCGGCCTGGGCGAGCAGCGCGTCCTGGCCGGCGCTGTCGCGGCCGCCGGTGCCCTGCAGCGCGATCTGCGGGGCGAGCGCCTCCTCGGCGGCCTGCTGCGAGGTCATCTCCTGCGGGCGGGTGCTGCCGGGGCGCGGCGGGCGGAGCTGGTAGTCCGGCGGCATGGACAGCGGCGCGCGGGTGGTGACGGTGAACTCGTCGGGCGCGTCGCGGGTCATGCCGAAGGCGCGCGACAGGTCGTCGCCGCCGCAGCCGGCGAGCGGGAGCGTGGCGGCGCAGAGCAGAAGGGCAAGGGCGGTCTGGCGGGGCATTGGCACACTCTCCTGACGCGCGTCTTAGCGCGGCGGGGCGCGGTGCTCCAGCGGCGCGGGGCAGGGGTGGGCGGGACGCG
>CAXSER010000151.1:0-6990 GCA_964236315.1 uncultured Acetobacteraceae bacterium
GCAAAGGAACCACGCCCATGGCCGGCTACTCGCTCGGCGACCTCGGCTCCATCTTCGCGATGCAGGGCTTCGCCGGCCTGATCCTGTTCTCCGTCTTCGTGCTGATGGCGCTCGGCCTGGCCATCATCTTCGGCCAGATGGGCGTCATCAACATGGCCCACGGCGAGTTCATGATCCTCGGCGCCTACACGACCTTCATATGCTCGCGCGTCGTGCACGACCACGCGCCGGCCCTGTTCGGCGTGTACTTCTACGTCGCCATCGTGCTCGCGTTCTGCGTCTCGGGCGCGGTCGGCATGGTCGTGGAGTGGGCGCTGATCCGCCACCTGTACAAGCGCCCGCTCGACACGCTGCTCGCCACCTGGGGCCTGAGCCTGATCATGCAGCAGGTGTTCCGCTCGGTGTTCGGCGCGCGCGAGGTCGGCGTGGACCTGCCCGACTGGATGATGGGCTCGGCCTCCGTGAGCGAGACGATCCAGATCCCGATCAACGGCCTGATCGTGATCGCGGTCACGATCCTGGTCACCGCCGGCGTCTACGTCCTGCTGTTCCGCTCCGGCTGGGGCAAGCGCGTGCGCGCGGTGACGCAGAACCGGGCGATGGCGGGTGCGGTCGGCATCGACACCGGGCGCGTCGACCGCGCGACCTTCGGCATCGGCTGCGGCATCGCGGGCGTCGCGGGCGCCGCCTTCACCATGATGGGCTCGACCAGCCCGACCGCGGGCCAGCTCTACATCGTCGACACCTTCCTGATCGTGGTGTTCGGCGGCGCCCAGAGCATCCTCGGCACCATCGCGTCGGCGTTCACCATCTCGCAGACGCGCTCGACGCTGGAGTTCTTCCTCACCGGCTCGATGGCGCAGGTGATCGTGCTGCTCGCCGTCGTCGGCATCCTGATGCTGCGCCCCCAGGGCCTGTTCACGCTGAAGGTCAGACGATGAGCCCCGCCACGACCGCCCCCACGGAGCAGGCCGGCCTGCTCGGCCGCAAGGACGTGCTGTTCATCGGCGTGTTCGCGCTCTTCGTGCTCGTCGCGATCCCGCTCGGCCTGGACCCGTTCCGCCTCGGCCTGGTCGGCAAGTACCTGACCTTCGGCTTCGTGGCGCTGGGCCTGGTGCTGTGCTGGGGCGACGCCGGCATCCTCAGCCTGGGGCAGGGGATCTTCTTCGGCCTCGGCGGCTACTGCATGGCGATGTACCTCAAGCTCGAGGCCTCCACCCCCGAGATCACGCATATCCAGACCACCCCCGGCATCCCCGACTTCATGGACTGGAACCAGATGACAGAGCTGCCCTGGTTCTGGCAGCCGTTCCACTCCCTCGCCTTCGCGCTGCTCGCCGTGCCCGTCGTGCCCATGCTGCTCGCGCTCCTGATCGGCGTGGCCATGTTCAAGCGCCGCGTCGGCGGCACCTACTTCGCGATCATCACCCAGGCCATCGCCTCGATCCTGACCATCCTGATCGTGGGCCAGCAGGGCTACACCGGCGGCATCAACGGCATCACCGACCTGCGCACCTTCGCGGGCTTCGACATCCGCTCCGACCGCGCCCACGAGATCCTCTACTTCGTCAACGCCATCCTCCTGATCGCCAGCCTCCTGCTGTGCCAGTTCGTGCGCCGCTCCAAGCTCGGCCGCATCCTCGTCGCCATGCGCGACCGCGAGGACCGCGTGCGCTTCTCCGGCTACAGCGTCGCCGACTTCAAGATCTTCGTCTTTGCCCTCTCCGCAGCACTCGCCGGCATCGGCGGCGCCATGTTCACGCTGCAGGTCGGCTTCATGTCGCCCTCCTTCGTCGGCATCGTCCCCTCCATCGAGATGGTGATCTACGTCGCCGTCGGCGGCCGCACCTCGCTGCTCGGCGCGATCTACGGAGCCCTGCTCGTCGGCTGGGCCCGCACGACCTTCTCCGAGGAGGTGCCCTCGCTGTGGCTGTTCGCCATGGGCGCGCTGTTCATCGGCGTCGTCGTGGCCTTCCCCGCCGGCCTCGCCGGCCTGTGGCGCGGAGGCAGCCTGGACCGCGCCACCGACCGCCTGCTCGGCCTCGCCCGCGCCCCCCACGCCCCCGAGCTGGCCCCCGCCGACCCGCCCCCCGACCCCATCGCGGCGCCCCCCGGCACGGTCGCGCGCGGCATCGCCGCCGGGGTGACGAAGTGAGCGGCGTGTCGGCCGCCGTGGCCAGCCTCAAGGCCGGCGTCGTGGGCGTCATCGAGCCCGACTTCCTGCTCGCCGTGGAGGGCCTCGGCGTCTCCTTCGACGGCTTCCGCGCCGTCGACGACCTGTCGTTCTACATGGACCCCAACGAGATCCGCGTGATCATCGGCCCCAACGGCGCCGGCAAGACCACCGTGCTCGACCTCATCTGCGGCCGCACGAAGGCCACCGCCGGCTCCGTGCGCTTCCGCGGCCGCGAGCTGACCCGCCTCAAGGAGCACCAGATCGTCCACGCCGGCGTCGGCCGCAAGTTCCAGACCCCCTCGATCTACGAGGACCTCACCGTCTTCGAGAACCTGGAGATCTCCTTCCCCCGCGGCCGCACCGTCTTCGGCGCCCTGCTGTTCCGCCGCGACGCCGAGGTCCGCGAGCGCGTCCAGGAGATCGCCGAGAGCATCTTCCTCGCGGACGCGCTCGGCCGCGAGGCCGCCTTCCTCAGCCACGGCCAGAAGCAGTGGCTGGAGATCGGCATGCTGCTGATCCAGGACCCCGCCCTGATGATGCTCGACGAGCCCGTCGCCGGCATGAGCGTCAGCGAGCGCCACAAGACGGCGGAGCTGCTCCACCGCATCATCCAGCACCGCTCCGTGCTGGTGATCGAGCACGACATGGGCTTCGTCGAGGACATCGCCCACAAGGTCACCGTCCTGCACCAGGGCCGCATCATCTCCGAAGGCTCCATGGCCCACGTCAAGGCCGACCCGCGCGTCGTGGAGGTCTACCTTGGGCACTGAGGCAAGCAAGGCCAGGGGCTCTGCCCCTGGACCCCGCCAGGGCGAGCCGCCCTGGACCGGCACACGAAGTTCTTCGCCTATCGAAATGGTGTCCAGAGGCCGACGGCCTTTGGCGGGTCCGGGCAGAGCCCGGCCTTGCTTCCTTCCCGCCGCAGGAGCCCCCCGATGAGCGACCTCGCGGAGCATCTCCCGCCCCCCGACGCCGGCCTCTCCGCCGCCGCCTCCGCCTCGCTGCACGCCGGCCGCGCCCACGCCGGCCCGCTGACCCTGCGCGGCCTGCGCGCCGCCTACGGCCAGAGCGAGGTCCTGCACGGCCTCGACCTGGAGGTGGCTCCTGGCGAGATCGTCGCCGTGCTCGGCCGCAACGGCATGGGCAAGACCACGCTGATGAAGTCCCTCATCGGCCTGGTCCCGGTCAGCGGCGGCGAGCTCCTGCTCGGCGGCCGCCCGCTCAACGCGCTGCGCACCCACCAGCGCGTCGCCGCCGGCCTGGCCTACGTGCCCCAGGGCCGCATGATCTTCCCCGCGATGACCGTGGAGGAGAACATCGAGACCGGCCTGTTCGTGCGCGGAACGAGGACGGTGCCGCCGCATCTCTACGAGCTGTTCCCGGTCCTTCTCGAAATGCGCGCCCGCCGCGGCGGCAACCTCTCCGGCGGCCAGCAGCAGCAGCTCGCCATCGCCCGCGCGCTCGCGACCGCCCCGTCCGTCCTCCTGCTCGACGAGCCCACCGAGGGCATCCAGCCCTCCATCATCCTGGAGCTTGCGCGCACCTTGCGCCGCATCCGCGACGAGACCGGCCTGTCGATCGTGGTGTCCGAGCAGGTGCTGAGCTTCGCGCTGAGCGTGGCCGACCGCGTGCTGGTGATCGAGGGCGGCCGCATCGTCCACGAGAGCCTTCGCGCCGACATCGACGAGGCCCGCGTCGCCCGCTTCCTCGCCGTGTGAACTCCCGAAACGCCGGTCCAGGGCGGCTCGCCCTGGCGGGTCCAGGGCAGAGCCCTGGCCTTCCTTTCCCCTCCTGAGGAACGTCAAGACATGACCGAGACCCTGATCAAGGTGGACCTGACGCGCTCTCCCTACGAGAACGACCAGGTGCACAACCGCTGGCACTCCGACCTGCCGATGGCCGCGACGGTGAAGCCCGGCGACGACTTCATCCTGGAGTGCCACGACTGGACCGGCGGCTTCATCAGGAACGACGAATCCGCCGCCGACGTGCGCGACATCGACCTCTCCATCGTGCACTTCCTCAGCGGCCCCGTCGGCGTGGAGGGCGCCGAGCCCGGCGACCTTCTCGTGGTCGACCTGCTCGACATCGGCGCCTTCTCCGACACGCAGTGGGGCTTCAACGGCGTCTTCTCGCAGAGGAACGGCGGCGGCTTCCTGACCAACCAGTTCCCCGAGGCGATGAAGTCGATCTGGGACTTCAAGGGCCTGTTCGCCTCCTCGCGCCACGTCCCCAACGTCAGCTTCGCCGGCATGATCCACCCCGGCCTGATCGGCTGCCTCCCCTCCAAGGACCTGCTGGAGACCTGGAACCGCCGCGAGCAGGGCCTGATCGACACCGACCCGACCCGAGTGCCCACGCTGGCCTGCGCCCCCTTCGCGCCGACCGCCCACATGGGCCGCCTCAAGGGCGAGGCCCGCGACGCGGCGGCGGCCACCGGCGCGCGCACCGTCCCGCCGCGCGAGCACGGCGGCAACTGCGACATCAAGGACCTCTCGCGCGGCGCCAAGGTCTACTTCCCCGTCTACGTCCCCGGCGCCGGCCTCTCCGTCGGCGACCTGCACTTCAGCCAGGGCGACGGCGAGATCACCTTCTGCGGCGCCATCGAGATGCCCGGCTGGATCCACATGCGCGTCAACCTGATCAAGGGCGGCATGGCCAAGTACGGCATCCGCAACCCGATCTTCAAGCCGAGCCCGATCAAGCCCGTCTACAACGACCACCTGATCTTCGAGGGCATCTCCGTCGACGAGGACGGCGGCCAGCACTACCTCGACGTCACGATCGCCTACCGCCAGGCCTGCCTCAACGCCATCGAGTACCTGAAGAAGTTCGGCTACACCGGCGGCCAGGCCTACTCCATCCTCGGCTGCGCCCCCGTGCAGGGCCACGTCAGCGGCGTCGTCGACATCCCCAACGCCTGCGCCACCCTGTGGCTGCCCACCGGCATCTTCGACTTCGACATCAACCCCGGCGCCGACGGCCCCACCCCCGGCGTCACCCCCGGCACCGACGTCCTCCACGCCCCCGACGTCACGCCGTAGGCCCGCCAGGGCCGGCGGGACGCCCCGCCGGCCTGAGGCCGTTGCGAAACCGGCAGCAATCTGCCGGCTTTACGGAAAGGCAAGGCTCTTCTTTTTCTGAAGAAAAAGAAGCAAAAAGACTTTGCCCATTGGGTCACGGACTCCCGGCTGGTTCCGGATCCTGATGGGCAAGGCTCCTTCCTCCGGGAAGGAACACGACTCCCGCGCCAGAACCGTGACGATCACGACCCGCGCGCGCCCGCGCGGCAGGATGGTGCCCCGCCGGCCCCCTCACGTCGCGAGCAGCTCCTTCAGCGCGTCGTCGAGCACGCGGATGTCGTCCGGGCTCGTCCCCGGCCCGCCCGCGAAATGCCCCCAGAAGCTGTCGACCACGCGCAGCTCCGCGTTCGGCATGTGCGACACCTCGATCGCGTTGTCCTCGGGGGGGAAATACAGGTCCGTCGAGCACGGCATGACGATCGCGCGCGCCGTGATCGCCGCCAGCGCCTTCGGCAGGTCGCCCTTGAACACGGGGTTGTCGCTGATGTCGCCGTGCTGCCAGGTCCACAGCATGCCCAGCAGGTTGTTGGCGTCCTTGGCCAGGAACAGCCCCTCCCAGAACCCCACCAGGAAGTCCTCCAGCGACGCGTACCCCATGATCTCGATGTCCGCGCGCCTGCGGTAGAACGTCTGGCTGAACCCCCACCCCGCATAGACCCGCGCGAACGCGCGCAGCCCCCGCGCCGGCGGCTTCTCGTACCACCCGTCCGCGAACGCCGCATCCGCCATCAGCGCGCTGCGTGCGCCTTCGAGGAACACGAAGTTGTGCCGCGAGCACTTCGCCGACCCCTGGAACGGCAGGATGCGCTCGACCATCCCCGGGTACAGCGCCCCCCAGTGGTACGTCTGCAGCGCCCCCATCGACCACCCCGTGACCAGCTTCACCGTCTCGATCCCGAAATGCTCCGTCACCAGCCGGTGCTGCTGCACGACGTTGTCGTAGGCGGTCACGCGCGGGAACGCGCCCGCGCCGTACGGCGGCGGCGTGTTGCTCGGCGAGGACGACAGCCCGTTGCAGAACATGTTCGGGATGATGATGAAGTGGCGCTCCGGGTCGAGCGCCATGCCCTTCCCGATCAGCCACTCGTTCTCCGTGTGCTGCCCCGAGTACCACGTGGGATAGACGATCACGTTGTCCTTCGCAGGGCTCAGCGTGCCGAACGTCTTGTAGGCGAGCGTCGCGTCGCGCAGCGTGGCGCCGGACTGCAGCACGATGTCGCCGAGGGGGAACGTCTCGTGGTCCGGCATGGCGCGGTGCTCCTGCGGCGGCTGGGGTCTGCCGCCCGGCCTGCACGAGGCGTGCCAGCCCCGCCGCGACGCCCCGCCCTGCTGCACCCCCGCCGCGCACGCCGGGCTCCGGCGCGGATGACCGGTATCCAGGCACCTGCCGCCCGGGAACCTCCCTCCGCCGCCGTGGATCCGCCAACCGCCTCCGCCGCCTCGTGCCCTGTCCGACCCGCACCCCCAGCCCCGGAGACGCCGCCATGAGCCGGCACCACACCATCCCCGCCACCCCCGACAACATGGTCCTCGGCTACCTCGACGCCACGACGCCCCCGGTGCTGCACGTGGAGTCAGGCGACACCGTGACCCTGTCCTCCTTCCCCGCCGGCGGCCGCGCCTCGCTGCCCGCGCACCTGCCCGTCCCCGCCGACTACCTCGCCGCCCTGGACGCGCTGCCCGACGGCCCCGGCCCGCACTTCATCACCGGCCCGGTGTTCGTGCGCGGCG
>CAXSER010000152.1:0-5275 GCA_964236315.1 uncultured Acetobacteraceae bacterium
GGGCAGGACGGCAAGGGGCACGGGGGCGGCGGGGCGCGTGCGGCCGGGGCGGTGCCGTCCGGTGTGGGCGCCGGCGGGGCTCCGGGTTCCGGGGAAGCCCTGGCCCGGGACGCCGGGAGGGGAGCGGGTCATGGTGCCGGCACGGGCGCGGCGCGAGGCGAGAGGGTCGGGCAGCCCCTGTCGCGCCCCTTCACTCTGGCACCGGAGGCGCAGGCGGCGGGCGCCCGGGAGTCGGGGGGCGGGGGTGCGGGGCTGTTCGGGGCGGGAGGCGGCCGGTTCGGGGCAAGGATCGCGGCCGGGGCGGCGTCGGGGCTGCCGGGGATGGGCGGGGCGGCGACGCGGCCGTACCGACTGTACGTGCCGGCGTCGTACGACGGGCGGCCGTCGCCGCTGGTGGTGATGCTGCACGGATGCACGCAGTCGGCGGCGGATTTCGCGGCGGGCACTCGGATGAACGAGGCGGCGGAGGCGCGGGGGTGCCTGGTGGCGTGGCCGGAGCAGGTGGCGGCGGCGAACGCGTCGCGCTGCTGGCGCTGGTTCGAGGCGTCCGAGCAGGGGCGGGGCGGCGAGCCGGCGCTGGTGGCGGGGATCACGCGCGAGGTGATGGCGGAGTACGCGGTCGATCCGGGGCGGGTGTACGTGGCGGGGCTGTCGGCCGGGGGTGCGGCGGCTGCGGTGCTGGGCGAGGCGTATCCGGAGCTGTATGCGGCGATCGGGGTGCACTCGGGGCTGGCGTGCGGGGCGGCGCGCGACACGGTCTCCGCGATGGCGGCGATGCGCCAGCCGCGGCCAGGGCGGGCGACGGTGGGGCGGGCGCGGGTGCTGCCGGCGATCGTGTTCCATGGGGATGCGGACTCCACGGTGCATCCCGGCAACGCGGACGCGGTGATCGGGCAGGCCGGCGGCGGGGCAGGCGACGGCTGGACCCGACGGGTGGAGCAGGGGCAGGTGCCGGGCGGGCGGGCCTGGGAGCGCGTGTGCCACGCCGGGCCGGACGGGGCGAGCGTGCTGGAGCAGTGGACGGTGCGCGGGGCCGGGCACGCCTGGTCGGGGGGGAGCGCGGCGGGGTCGTACACCGATCCGAAGGGGCCGGACGCGAGCGGGGAGATGCTGCGCTTCTTCCTGGAGCATCCGCGGCGGGGGTAGGGCGGCAGGAAGCGAGCTCGAGGCGCTGCCTCGAGCTCCGCCAAAGGTCCGCCTTTGGAAACCGGGTGTCAGGAAGCGGCTGCTGCTGGCGGGGTCCGGACCTGCGGCGTCGCGGCGGGTTTCGGCGTGGCGGGTACAGATTTTCCCGGCGTTCCCTGGTAAGAGGGCGCGGGGTGCGCCAAGTCTGGGCGGCCCGGTGCCGAATGGCACGGTGCGGGCGCCTCGCCGAGGCGGGTGCGCCGGTGCCGACTGCCCGCGGCGCCTGTGCCCCGCGGACCGATGCAACATTCCCGAGAACAGGATTTCGACGATGAGTGCCTTCAAAGGAGCCGGGTTCAACGACCGGCGGGATGCGGCGGCCAACGCCAAGAAGGCGCTGCTGGAGAAGTTCAAGTCACGGCCGGCCGCCGACGATCCGTCGATCCTGCAGAAGCAGGCGGAGATGAAGGCGATCGCGGAGGCGCGCGAGGTGCGCGCGGCCGAGCGCGCCAAGCTCAAGGAGGCCGACCTGCTCCGCCTGCGCGCGGAGGAGGAGGCGGCGCTGATCGAGCAGGCGCGTCTCGCCGCCGAGGCGGAGACGCAGCGGCTCGCGGCGCTGGAGCGCGAGGAGGCGATCAAGGCCGAGCGCAAGGCGGCGCGCGACGCCAAGTACGCGGCGCGCAAGGCACGCCGCTAGCCGCGCAGCCGGCGCCGCACCGCGTCAACGCGCGGGCGGGCCGGCGGGGTGCGACTCGGGAGTCGGGCGGGGCGTGGGTCCGGCCGGTTCCCGGGAGGCGGCGGGGAGGTTCATCCGTCGCGTCGCGTCAAACTCGCGGCACGGGCGGGCGGGTAGGCATGGCGGGCTCTGGCTGTTTCTCGTGCGCGATCAGGGGTTTGGCCTGGACTGGCGCGCATCAGCGATGGCATTCCAGACATGTGCGGGTCTGTGCAACAAACAGTGGCGGGTTCCGACAAGACCGTATGAATTGGCGTGGGTGTCTGGCAGTATAGGCACGACAACGTCCCTTCATCGTTCCACACTGGATCAGCCATGTCAGTCGATGCTTCCCACGACTCCGTCCTGGAGTTCGCAGCCCAGATCGTCTCGGCGCACGTCTCGAACAATTCCGTGCAGGCGAGCGCCCTGCCGGACCTGATCCAGCAGGTCTACAAGGCGCTGACCATGGTTGGCAGCGAGCCGGCGCCTGCGGACAAGCTGGAGCCCGCGGTTCCGCTGAAGAAGTCGGTGTTTCCCGACTACATCGTCTGTCTCGAGGACGGCAAGAAGCTCAAGATGCTCAAGCGTCACCTGATGACGTCGTACGGGATGACGCCCGAGGCGTACCGCGAGCGCTGGGGCCTGCCGTCGAACTACCCGATGGTGGCGCCGAGCTACGCGGAGCGGCGTTCGGCGCTGGCCAAGTCGATCGGCCTCGGGCGCAAGCCGGCGGGCGGCGGGTCGGACGCGGTGGGGGAGGAGGGCGGCGAGGCGCCCGCGAAGGCGGCGAAGCGCGGCCGCAAGCCGGCGCGTCCGGCCGGCGACGCCGCGGAGTAGCAGAGGGCGCCGCCGCTGCGGAGTGGCGGCCAGGACGATCCCGGCGGGGCCTTGCCGCCGGGACGTGCTCAGGCGCGGATCAGCTTGATGCGGCGGCCCTCGACGCCGAGCGCCACCCGGCCCTGCTTGAGGGCGAGCGCGTCCTCGCCGAACACCTCGCGGCGCCAGCCCCCCAGGGCGGGCACGTCTGGGGTGTCCTCGGTGGCGAGGCGGTCGATGTCGTCCGAGGAGGCGAGCAGGCGGGTGGCGACCTGGTGCTGCTCGCCCTTGGCGGCCAGCAGCACCTTGAGCAGGGCGACCAGGGCGGGGGACGGGCGCGGGCCGTCTCGGCCGGAGGGGCTCTCCGGCAGGGCGTGCTCGGGCAGGGCGGCGGCGTCGGCGATGGCGGCGAGCAGGGCCTGGCCGCTGCGGCCCTCCGCGAAGCCGCGGGTGATGCCGCGCACGCGGCCCAGGGCGTCGGCGTCGCGTGGGGCGGTGGCGGCGAGCTCCAGCAGGCTCTCGTCCTTGAGCAGCCGGCCGCGGGGGACGTTGACGCGCTGCGCCTCGCGCTCGCGCCAGGCGGCGACGGCGCGGAGCTGGCCGAGCATGCGGCGATTGCCGGTGCGCGGGCGCAGCCGCTCCCACAGGCGCTCCGGGTCGGGGCGGTAGGTTTCCGGGACCGTGAGCACGGCCATCTCCTCGGCGACCCAGTCGAGGCGGCCCTCGCGGGCGAGCTTCTCGCACAGGCGGTCGTAGACCACGCGCAGCCAGGTCACGTCGGCGGCGGCGTACTCGACCTGCGCCTTGGACAGGGGGCGGGCGGACCAGTCGCTGAAGCGGTGCGCCTTGTCGATCTGGCCGCCGCACAGCGAGGCGACGAGGGCGTCGTAGCCGACCTGGTCGCCGAAGCCGGCCACCATGGCGGCGACCTGGGTGTCGAACAGCGGGGTGGGGACGGCGCCGAACAGCTGGAGGAAGATCTCCACGTCCTGGCGGGCGGCGTGGAACACCTTGGTCACGCCGGTGTCGGCGAGGAGCGCGCCGAGGGGGGCAAGGTCGAGGCCGGGGGCGAGGCTGTCGACGACGGCGACGTCCTCGCCGCCGGCGAGCTGGACCAGGCACAGCTCGGGCCAGTAGGTGCGCTCGCGCATGAACTCGGTGTCGACGGTGACGGTCTTCTGCGTGCGCAGGCGGGTGCAGAGCGCGTCGAGGGCGGCGCTGTCGGTCACCAGGGCGGGGGGCGGGAAGGCGGCTTGGTCGGGGCGGGGCATGGGCACGGTCATACACGCCGGGGTGGTGGGGGCCAAGCAAGGCCGGGCCCTGCCCGGACCCGCAAAGGGTCCGAGGACCCTTTGATCCCTTGACTTAAGCGGGCCGGTCCAGGGGCGGCTCGCCCCTGGCGGAGTTTGAGGCAGAGCCTCAACCTCGCTTTCTCCCGGGGCTCCGCGGCCTTGACTTGGCGGGGTGCGGGCGCTTGTTCTGCCGCTTCCCTTTGACCGCAGGACCGCGCCCATGCACGCCTACCGCACCCACACCTGCGGCCAGCTCCGCGGCCCCGACGCCGGCCAGGAGGTGCGCCTGTCCGGCTGGATGCACAGCAAGCGCGACCACGGCGGGCTGCTGTTCGTCGACCTGCGCGACCACTACGGGCTGACGCAGGTGGTGTTCGCGCAGGGGTCGCCGGCGTTCGATGCGGTGGACGCGCTGCGGGTGGAGAGCGTGGTCACGGTGAGCGGGCGGGTCGTGCTGCGCGAGGGGGCGACGGTGAACCCGAAGCTGGGGACGGGCGAGATCGAGCTGCGCGCGGCCGACGTGGTGGTGCAGTCGAGCGCGGACGTGCTGCCGATGCAGGTGGCGGGGGGCGAGAGCTTTCCCGACGAGATCCGGCTGCGCTACCGGTTCCTTGACCTGCGGCGGGAGCGGACGCACCGCAACCTGATGCTGCGCTCGGCGGTGATCGCGAGCCTGCGCGGGCGGATGGCGGGGCAGGGGTTCACGGAGTTCCAGACGCCGATCCTGACGGCGTCGTCGCCGGAGGGGGCGCGCGACTTCCTGGTGCCGAGCCGGGTGCATCCCGGGAAGTTCTACGCGCTGCCGCAGGCGCCGCAGCAGTTCAAGCAGCTCGCGATGGTCGCGGGGTTCGACCGCTACTTCCAGATCGCGCCGTGCTTCCGCGACGAGGCGTCGCGGGCGGATCGTTCGCCGGGGGAGTTCTACCAGCTCGACCTGGAGATGAGCTTCTGCACGCAGGAGGACGTGTTCGCCGTGCTGGAGCCGGTGATCGGCGGGCTGTTCGAGGAGTTCGGGCAGGGGAAGGCGGTCGATTCGGCACCGTTCCGGCGCATTCCGTACGACGAGGCTCTGCTGCGCTACGGCAACGACAAGCCGGACCTGCGCAACCCGCTGCTGATCACGGATGTGACCGGGCACTACGCGGGGTCGGGGTTCGGGCTGTTCGCGAGGATCGCGGGGGCGGGGGGGATCGTGCGGGCGATCCCGGCGCCGGGGGCGGGGGCGAACCCGCGCTCGTTCTTCGACAAGCTGAACGCGTGGGCGCGGGAGAGCGGGGCGGGGGGGCTCGGCTCGGACGTGTCGGGGGCGGGCGTGGCCAGGGCG
>CAXSER010000152.1:5285-6989 GCA_964236315.1 uncultured Acetobacteraceae bacterium
GGACCCCGCGCGGGTTTGGCGAAAGGCGGAGGGGGGGGGTGGGGGAGGGGGGGGGGGGGGGCCTCGGCTACATCACCTTCGACGCCGAGGGGGCGAAGGGGCCGATCGCGAAGAACCTGGAGCCGGAGCGGGCGGAGGCGATCCGGGTGGCGTGCGGCGTGGGGCCGGGGGACGCGGTGTTCTTCGCGGCCGGGCCGCACGAGGAGGCGCGCAAGTTCAGCGGGCTGGTGCGCACGCGGGTGGCGGAGGAGCTGGGGCTGGTCGAGCAGGGGGCGTTCCGGTTCTGCTGGGTGGTGGACTTCCCGATGTTCGAGCTGAACGAGGAGACCGGGCGGGTGGACTTCAGCCACAACCCGTTCTCCATGCCGCAGGGGGGGATGGAGGCGCTGGAGACGCAGGACCCGCTGTCGATCAAGGCGTTCCAGTACGACATCGTGTGCAACGGGATCGAGCTGAGCAGCGGAGCGATCAGGAACCATCGGCCGGAGGTCATGGTCAAGGCGTTCGGGATCGCGGGGTACAGCGAGGCGGACGTGGAGGCGCGGTTCGGGGGGATGCTGGCGGCGTTCCGGTTCGGGGCGCCGCCGCACGGCGGGTCGGCGCCGGGGATCGACCGGATGGTGATGCTGCTCGCCGACGAGCCGAACATCCGCGAGGTGATCCTGTTCCCGCTCAACCAGCAGGGCGAGGACCTGATGATGGGGGCGCCGGCGCCGGTCGACGCGGCCAGGCTGCGGGAGCTGTCGCTGAAGGTGGAGCTGGCGCCGAAGGCCAAGGCGTAGGGGAGGCCAGGGGTTCCGCCCCTGGACCCCGCAAAGAGGCCCGTCCCCGGACACATCCTGTCGGGTACGGAGTTCGCCGTGGCGTGGCGGGTGTGGCCGGCCTTGATTTGTGCCGGTCCAGGGGCGCTGCCCCTGGCGGGTCCAGGGCAGCGCCCTGGCCTTGCCTGCTCCGCAAGGTGGAACGTGACCGGAGGGGCTGCACGCCGGCGGGGAGGGCGCGGGCGCGGCGTCGGCCGGGAGGATGGCGCGGTCGGACGCGGCGAGCCGGGCGCTGCGGGGCAGGGTGCGGGTCGCCTGCGGGGTCGGGGGTCAGGGGCAGGCCATGTCGGCGTCGCGGATGTCGAAGGTGGTCTCGTGCGTCAGGTCGACCGACTTCTTGATGCACTCGTGGCCGGTCGTGGTCACGGCGCGGACGTCGTACAGGCCGTGGGCGATGCCCTTGATCGCGAGGCGCTCGGTGGGCTCGACCTCGTGGTCCTTGTCGTTGAGCGCCTGGTTGGGGCCCCAGTCGGTGGTGCCCGCGGGGGCGAGATAGATGCCGTTCAGGTCGCTCGCGGCGGTGAGGTTGTAGACGAAGAACCGCTCGGGGCGGGGGGCGTCGGCGGCGTGCGCGGCGGTGGCCAGGAGCGCGGCCGTGAGCAACCCGAAGCCTGGCGTGCGGGCCATGGCGGACCTTCCCTGGTAGGTGCCGTCGAGCGGCGTTGGCGGCAGGGTGCGGGTGGAACGAGCCGGCAGCAAGGCCGGGCCCTGCCGCCGCTGCCCATTCCAACGACCCAAGAGGGTCGTCGGAACCTTCGGGCAGCTACGCCCGGACCCGCCAGGGCGAGCCGCCCTGGCGGAGTTTGAGGCAGAGCCTCAACCTTGCTTCGGCTCCGTGCCGCCCAGGAACGCGAAGCGGCCCAGCAGTTCTGCGCGCAGGGCA
>CAXSER010000153.1:0-6959 GCA_964236315.1 uncultured Acetobacteraceae bacterium
GTGCGGTCGCTGCGGCCGGTGTCGCTGGCGCTGGCGGGCGGGGAGACGCTGGGGATCGTGGGGGAGTCGGGGAGCGGCAAGACCACGCTGGCGCGGCTGCTGGTGGGGCTGGACGCGCCGGATGCGGGGGGCGAGGTGCGGCTCGATGGGGAGGCATTGGCGCCGCTGGCGGGGCGGCGGGGGCGGGCGGCGCTCAAGGCGGTGCAGCTCGTGTTCCAGAACCCGGACAGCGCGCTGAACCGGGCGCACCGTGTCCGGCGGATCGTGGGGCAGGCGCTGCTGCGGCCGGGGGGCGTGCGGGGGCGGGCGGAGGTGGCGGCGCGGCTGGCGGCGTTGATGGGCGACATGCGGATGGGCGAGGCGCAGCTCGACGCGCGGCCGCCGCAGCTGTCGGGCGGGCAGCAGCAGCGGGTGGCGATCGCGCGCGCGTTCGCGGCGGGGCCGAGGGTGATGGTGTGCGACGAGCCGACGTCGGCGCTGGACGTCTCGGTGCAGGCGGCGGTGCTGAACCTGCTGGCGGATTTGCAGGCGGAGCACGGGACGGCGCTGGTGCTGATCTCGCATGATCTGGCGGTGGTGCGGTTCCTCGCGGACCGGGTGGCGGTGCTGTACCTCGGGCGGCTGATGGAGGCGGGGCCGGCGGCGGCGGTGCTGGGCGGGCCGCACCATCCGTACACGGAGGCGCTGGTGTCGGCGGCGTTCGCAACGCCGGAGCGGCCGGCGATGGTGCTGTCGGGGGCGCGGCCCTCGGCGGCGAGCCCGCCGGGGGGGTGCCTGTTCCACACGCGCTGCCCGCGGCGGATCGGGGCGGTGTGCGACACGGAGGAGCCGCCGCTGCATGTCGTCGAGGGGGCGGGCGGGGCGCATGCGATCCGGTGCCACATTCCGCGCGGGGAGCTGGGCGGGCAGGCGGGGTCAGAACCGGGCGGGGCGGGCGGCGTTCGGGGGGGATGAAGCGGGTTCGTGGCGTGGCTGTTCTTTCCCTCGTCGTGCTGGCGGGGTGCGCGGTGGTGGACTCGCGGATCGCGCATCGGGGGCAGCGGCGGCTGGTGGGGCTGAGCGAGCTGGAGCTGGAGGCGTGCCTTGGCGTGCCGGACCAGCACAGCAGCTTCCCGGGGACGGACGTGCTGACGTACTACGCGACGTCGGCGAGCAGCACGAGCTTCAGCCTGCCGATCGTGGGGGGGATCGGGCTTTCGAACGGCGCGTACTGCCATGCGACGTTCCGGGTGGACGGGGGGATCGTCACCAACGTGCTGTATTCGGGGGAGAAGAACGCGACGCTGGCGCCGGACGCGTACTGCGCCCCGATCATGCGGACGTGCCTCGCGTATCTGGACGCGCATCCGCCGGTGGCGGTGGCGGCCGGGGCGAGGGCGGTGACGGGGGGCACGGCGGACACGGGCGGGGTGGTGCCGTCGGGCGGGACGAGCGCCGTGCCGCAGCCAGGGGCGTCGACGGCGGGGTTCGCGGGGCCGACGCCGACGCCGTAGGATGCCTCTTTCCTAAGTAACGGGATCAAAGGGCCTCCCGGCCCTTTGCGGGTCCGGGCAGAGCCCGGCCTTGCTTCCTACGCCTCGCGCAGTTCGAGCAGGTGCCCGTCCGGGTCGCGGGCGAAGGCGGTGCGGCCCTCGTCGCCTTCGACCACGCCGGCGGAGACGAGGCGGCTGCCGGCGGCCTGGAGAGTGGCCGCGGTCTGGTCGAGACGGGGGACTTCCAGGACGAGGCGGGTGGAGACGATGTCGGCAGCGGTGGTGTCCGGGGGCATCGGGCGGCCGTCGGACGGAGCGCGGTAGCCGAGCAGCTCGACGTGGGGCGGGGCGGTGGCGGGGGTCATGGCGATCACGTCGACGATGGCGCCGGGGGCGTCGTCGAGGCGCTGCTGGGCGGGGCCGGTGTTGAGGCCCGTGGCGGTGTTCGAGAGGCCGAGGGCGGTGGCGTAGAAGCGGGCGCTGGCGGGGGCGTCGGCGACGCCGAGGGCGGAGTGGTCGAGGCCGAGGCAGGGGTTGGCGGGCTCGCGGGCGGCGGCGGCGCGCCAGGCGGGGGGTTCGTGGCCGGGGGGGAACTGCAGCAGCTCAAGGGGGTGGCCGTCGGGGTCGCGGAACTTGAAGGCGAGGACGCCGCCGCTGGACTCGGCGAGGCGCTGCGGGCCGCCCTGGGAGATCGCGGGGCAGCCGGCGGTGCGCAGGCGGGCGTACGCGGCATCCATGTCGGCGACGATGATCGCGACGTGCTGGAACCACAGGTCCTGGCTGCGGCTGCCGGGGGGGTAGGGGCGGGCGGGGGTGTGGTGGCGCTCCAGCTCCAGGTGCTGGTCGCCCAGGCGCAGGGTGGTGACGTCGGCGCGGGCGTGGGGGATGGCAGTGGCGCGGGCGAAGCCGTCGCCGGCGCGGGTGCGCGTGGCCTCGACCGTGAAGCCGAGGGCGTCGCGGTAGAAGGCGGCGAGGCGGGCGAGGTCGGTGACGGGGATGGCCACGCGCAGGAGGCGGGTCGCGGCCGGGGGGGTGGCGGTCACGGGGACGTCGGGCCGGGCGGCTAGCGGGCGCGGCAGGGCTGGGCGACGGTGGGGGTGACGTCGAGGCCGACGACCATCAGCACGCAGGGCTCGTCGCCGACGGTGCCGGACAGGTGGCCCTTGTGGCCGTGGGCGTCGGCGCGGCAGTTCTGGTCCTCGCCCAGCTCGATGTCTCCCGGTCCCATCTCGACGCGGGTGCCGTCCATGGTCTCCACGAACCAGCGGCCGGAGATCGGGGCGATCCACTGCGGCTTCGGGTTCTCGTGCCAGTCGCCGAGCCAGCCGACGGGCAGCACGGTGAAGGTCACCACGGCGTTGACCGGCGGCTCCTTGTGGTTCCACTGCGGCTGCACGCCGGGGCCGACGCCCTTCAGCTCGAAGCCGTCGAGGGCGCAGCGGGTCTGGTGGCTGACGCCGTCCTCGTCGACCCAGGCGTGCCAGTAGCCGAGCGTGGGTCGGGGGCCGGGGTTCCCGCCGGGCGCGGATCCCTCGGGGGCGGTCTCCGGGGCGGTGCGGTCGGACATGCTCGTGTTCCCGTGCGGTGCGCGCAGCCTTACGCGGCACGCGGGCGCAGGGTTGCGGGGCGGCCTGCGGGCGGCTCCGGGCCTGTGGCGTCGCCCGGCCTGCGGGATGTCGGCCTGGGGGCTTGCGGGGCGCGAGGGGTGACGTTCCGGGCATGTCGGCGGCTGCCGAATGCATGTTCTGCCGCTCCGGGGGCCATGCTTAGCTGGCGGTCCAAGAAGCCGGGACGACGATCCTGGCCGGGCGAGGAAACGGGAGAGAGTGCATGCGCAGGAATCTGTTTGTTCCGGCTGCCCTGGCGTCGCTGGCGCTGGGGATCGCCTCGGCGGGTGCGGCCGACAAGACCACCGTGGGCTTCTCGCAGATCGGCTCGGAGTCCGGGTGGCGGGCCGCGGAGACGACGGTGACGAAGTCCGACGCGAAGAAGCGCGGGGTGGACCTCAAGTTCTCGGACGCGCAGCAGAAGCAGGAGAACCAGATCAAGGCGATCCGGTCCTTCATCGCGCAGGGCGTGGACGCGATCTTCATGGCGCCCGTCGTCTCGACCGGGTGGGACCCGGTGCTGAAGGAGGCCAGGGAGGCGAAGATCCCGGTCTTCCTGCTCGACCGCACCATCGATACCCAGGACCCGGACCTGTATCTCACCGCGGTGGGCTCGGACACGGTGCACGAGGGGCACGTCGCCGGCGACTGGCTGGTCAAGGCGGAGGGCGACAAGGCGTGCAACGTCGTCGAGCTGCAGGGCACCGTGGGCTCCTCGCCGGCGACGAACCGCAAGAAGGGCTTCGAGGACGCGATCGCCGGGCACGCCAACATCAAGATCATCCGCAGCCAGACCGGCGACTTCGTGCGCGCCAAGGGCAAGGAGGTGATGGAGAGCTTCATCAAGGCCGAGGACGGCGGCAGGACCATCTGCGCGGTCTATGCCCACAACGACGACATGGCCGTGGGCGCGATCCAGGCGATCAAGGACGCGGGGCTCAAGCCGGGCCGCGACATCCTGGTGATCTCGATCGACGGGGTGCCCGACATCTTCAAGGCGCAGCTCGCGGGCGAGTCCAACGCCTCCGTCGAGCTGACGCCGGACATGGCGGGGCCCGCGTTCGACGCGCTGGCGGCCTACCGCCGCGACGGCACGAAGCCGCCGCACTTCATCCAGACGGAGTCCAAGCTGCTGCTGCCGGACACGGCGAAGCAGGAGCTCGAGGCGAAGAAGGACCTCGGCTACTAGGCCAGCCGCGCGAGACCAGGCCGGCCGGGTGTCCGGCCGGCTCCCTCCTGCGGCGGTCCGGGGCCAGGCTTTGCGGGCACGGGGCCGCCCAGCGCCAAGGCGTTCGGCCATGGAAGCGACGATGCGGCTGGAGATGGCCGACACTGGGATGGCGCCGGTGCTCGCGGTCGAGGGCCTGTGCAAGTTCTTCCCCGGCGTGAGGGCGCTCGACGGCGTGGACTTCACGCTGCGCGCCGGCGAGGTGCACGCGCTGCTCGGCGAGAACGGGGCGGGCAAGTCGACGCTGATCAAGACGGTCACCGGCGTGCTGCAGCGCGACGCCGGCAGCGTGCGGGTGGGCGGGCGCGAGATCCATCCGAGGACGCCGGCGGACGCGCTGCGCGCGGGGATCGGCACGGTGTACCAGGAGGTCAACCTCCTGCCCAACCTCTCGGTCGCGGAGAACCTGTTCATCGGCCGCCAGCCGAGCCGGTTCGGGATGATCCGCACCGCCGCGCTGCGGCGCAGGGCGGGCGAGATCATGCGGGGATACGGGCTGGAGCTCGACGTCGGGCGGTCGCTGTCGGAGTTCTCCGTCGCGGTGCAGCAGCTGGTGGCGATCGCGCGCGCCATCGACCTGTCCGCGCGAGTCCTCGTGCTGGACGAGCCCACCGCGAGCCTGGACGCGCGCGAGGTCGAGCAGCTGTTCGCCGTCGTGCGCGGCCTGCGGGCGCGCGGCGTGGGCACGGTGCTGGTGACGCACTTCCTCGACCAGGTGTACGCGGTGTCGGACCGCATCACGGTGCTGCGCAACGGGCGGCTGGTGGGCACGCGCAGGACGCGCGAGCTGCCGCGGCTCGAGCTGGTGTCGATGATGCTGGGGCGGGAGCTGGAGGAGGCGACGCACGCGCCGCGCGAGACGACGGCGGCGGCGGGCGCGGCGTTCCTGGGCTTCTCCGGCGTCGGGCGGCGCGGTCAGGTGGCACCGTTCGACCTCGAGGTCGCGGCGGGCGAGGTGGTGGGGGTGGCCGGGCTGCTCGGCTCGGGGCGCAGCGAGACGGCCAAGCTGCTGTTCGGCGCGGAGCGGGCGGACGCGGGCGAGGTGCGGCTGGACGGCAGGGCGGTGCGGATCCGCAGCCCGCGCGACGCCATCGCGCTCGGCTTCGGGTTCTGCCCGGAGGAGCGCAAGACCGAGGGCATCGTCGGCGAGCTGACGCTGCGCGAGAACATCGTGCTCGCCCTGCAGGCGCGGCGCGGCTGGCTCAGGCGGGTGCCGCGCGCGGAGCAGAGGCGCCTTGCGGACGGGTTCATCCGCAGCCTCGACATCCGCACGCGCGACGCCGAGACGCCGATCCGGCTGCTGTCTGGCGGCAACCAGCAGAAGGCGCTGCTGGCGCGCTGGCTGGCGACGTCGCCGCGCTTCCTCATCCTCGACGAGCCGACGCGCGGCATCGACATCGGGGCGCACGCGGAGATCATCCGCCTGATCCGCGAGCTGTGCGCGGCGGGCATGGCGCTGCTGGTCGTCTCGTCGGAGCTGGAGGAGATCGTCACCTACAGCGACCGCGTGCGCATCCTGCGCGACCGCCGCCACGTGGGCGAGCTGCGAGGTCCGGAGATCAGCGTCGGCGGCATCGTGCGCGTCATCGCGGCCGAGGGGGCAGCGTGACGGGGCCGGTCGGGCTGGGCGTGGGCCGGGTCGTGGCGCCCGCCGCGGGGTCGCGGCGGCGGCCGGCGCTGGGAACGATGCTGCTGGCGAGCCTGCCGCAGCTCGTCGCGCTGGCGCTGGTGTTCCTCGCCTGCCGGGTGGTCTCGCCGCAGTTCTTCGACGTGCGGCTGCAGGACGGGCGGTGGTTCGGCAGCGTGGTCGACGTGTTCTACCGCGGCGCGCCGGTGGCGCTGCTGTCGATCGGCATGTGCCTGGTGATCGCCTCGGGCGGCATCGACCTGTCGGTGGGCGCGGTGATGGCGATCTGCGGGGCGGTGGCGGCGAGCCTGGTCAACCAGGGGCAGGGCACGGCGGTGTGCATCGGCGCGGCGCTCCTCATGGGGGCGGCCTGCGGCGTGTGGAACGGGTTCCTGGTCGCGGTGCTGCGAATCCAGCCGATCGTGGCGACGCTGATCCTGATGGTGGCCGGGCGCGGCATCGCCCAGCTGGTCACGGGCGGGCAGATCGTCACCTTCGAGGACCCGGGGCTGGTCGGGCTGTCCGCGTCCTCGCTGCTCGGCGTGCCGCTGCCCGTCGTGATCACCGCGGCCGTGCTCGCGGTCGCGGCGCTGGTGCTGCGGGCCACGGCGCTGGGGCTGTTCCTCGAGGCGACGGGCGCCAACGCGCGGGCCAGCCACTACGCGGGCATCGGCACACGGGTCGTGACCATGTCGACCTATGTCGCCTCGGGGCTGTGCGCGGCGATCGCGGGCCTGATCGTGGCCGGCGACATACGCGGGGCGGACGCCAACAACGCCGGGCTGTGGCTGGAGCTGAACGCCATCCTCGCGGTGGTGATCGGCGGGGCTTCGCTGCTGGGCGGGCGGTTCAGCCTGGGGCGCAGCGTGCTGGGCGCGCTGATCATGCAGGGCATGGGCACGGGGATCCTGCTGTCCGGGTTCCAGCCGGAGTTCAACCTGATCGTGGAGGCGGTGGTGGTGCTGGCCGTGCTGCTCGCCCAGTCGCCGGCGCTCGGGCGGCTGGCGGGACTCGTGGGTCGGGGG
>CAXSER010000154.1:0-6850 GCA_964236315.1 uncultured Acetobacteraceae bacterium
GCGCAGGCCAGCGGAGCGGCGCGAGGCGGCGGCGGGCGCCTTCGTGGTGCGGCCGAGGCGGCGGGCGATGCTGGCCGGGCGCAGGGTGCTGCTGGTCGACGACGTGCTGACCACCGGGGCCACGGCGGGCGCGTGCACGGAGGCGCTGCTCGCGGCGGGGGCGGCGTCGGTGGACGTGCTGGCGGCGGCACGCGCGGGGAGCGGCGTGGGCGACAGGCCGCGGGCCGACGACGGGTGGGGTGGAGATGAGGGAGGAACGGTGCCAGATGAGGGCGCGCGGCGCGGGCCGGGACGGGCGAACGCGTGGCTTGAGGACGAGGAATGACGATGGCCAAGGTCGAGGTCTACACGCAGGCATGGTGCCCCTACTGCATGCGGGCGATGCAGCTGCTGCGCGCCAAGGGCGTCGAGGTCACCGAGATCAAGGCGCAGCACGGCACGCCGGAGCGGGCGGAAGCGACGCGGCGCTCGGGCGGGCAGACCACGATGCCCCAGGTGTTCATCGGCGGGCGCTCGATCGGGGGGTGCGACGACCTGGTGGCGCTGGAGCGGTCAGGGGGGCTCGATCCGCTGCTGCAGGCGGCCTGAGGGACGCAAGGCCAGGGCTCTGCCCTGGACCAGCCGTCGGCATGGGGAGGGTGCAGGGAGGCGTCAGGGGGGCCGGTCCAGCTTCCGCCTGCCTGGACAAAGCGGGGCGCGGGGCGATACTGCGCCGGGCCGGTCGGAGGAGGGCAACGTGGGTGGCAACGTGTCGGCGGCCCTGAGGCTGGTTCGGCTGGCGGCGGTGCTGGTGGCGCCGCTGGTGGTGGCGCAGCCGGTGCGTGCGCAGGCGGCGCCGTCGGTGTCGGGGCGCTGGCTCACCAAGGACCATTCCACGGTGATCGACATCGAGCCGTGCGGCGAGAGGCTGTGCGGACGCATCGTCGGCATGACGGACTGGCCCGCGCAGGGCGTGCCGCTCGACCTGCACGGGCGGCCGGAGTGCCGCGAGACGATCATCCGCGACTTCCGCGCCGAGGAGCCCAACCTGTGGAAGGGCGACATCATCAACCCGAACAACGGCAAGGTGTACGACGCCGAGCTGTGGCTGGGGCGCGATACGCTGCTGCACCTGCGCGGCTACATCGGGCTGCCGCTGTTCGGGCAGACGCAGATCTGGACACGCTACGAGGGCGAGCTGCCGCAGGACTGCCACCTCGCCCGCATCGGCTAGGGCGCAGGCGTGGCGCCGGGCCGGGGCGGCAGGGACGGATGACGCTGATCGTCGACTGCGACCCGGGCACCGACGACGCGCTTGCGCTGCTGCTGTGCGCGGCCTCGCCGGAGCTGGCGCTGCAGGCGGTCACGGTGTCGGGCGGCAACGTCGCGCTCGCGGACACCGTGCGCAACGCCTGCGCGGTGCTCGCCCTCGCGGGATGCACCGTCGCGGTGCACGCGGGCGCGGACAGGCCGCTGCGGGGGCGGTTCGTGGCGGAGACGACGGTTCACGGCGAGGCCGGGCTGGGTGGCGTCGCGCTGCCGGACGGCCCGCCCGCGTCCGGGGAGGCGGCGGTGGACGCGCTGCGGCGGATGCTGCGAGGGGCGAGGGCGCCGATCACGCTTGTGGGGATCGCGCCGGCGACCAACCTGGCGCTGGCGCTGGCGAGCGAGCCGGGGCTGGCCGCGAAGGTGGCGCGGGTCGTGCTGATGGCGGGGGCGGCGGGCGAGGGCAACGTCACGGCGTCGGCGGAATTCAATGCGTGGAGCGATCCTGAGGCGCTGGCGATCCTGCTGGGGAGCGGGTGCGAGGTGGTGCTGGCGCCGCTGGAGCTGACGGCGCAGGCGCTGGTCACGCCGGCGCGGATCGCGGCGCTGCGGCGCTCGGGGGACGGGCGGTGCCTGGCTGCGGCGTGCGACATCCTGGCATCGGTGCCGGCCTCGCCGCGGCTCGGCGGGGTGGCGCTGCACGACCCGTGCACGATCGCCTGGCTGCTGGCACCGTCGCTGTTCACGACGTGCGGGGCGCGGATCGAGGTGCTGCTGGACGGGGTGGCGCGCGGCCGCACGGTGATCGAGCGGCGAGGGCGCGCCGGGCCCGCCAATGCGTTGCTGCTCGACCGGCTGGACGCGGACGGGTTCTTCGCGCTGCTGGGCGAGCGGCTGGCGCGGCTGCCGTGAGCGGGGAGGCGCCGCTGCCGGTACGGCACGGCGGCGGGATGCTGGAGGCGCGGCGCCACCTGTGCAGCTGCGACCCGGCGATGGCGGCGCTGGTCGAGCGGGTCGGGCCGTGCCGCCTGGTGGTGGAGCGCGGGCGCGAGCCGTACGAGGCGCTGGTGCGCGCGATCGCCCACCAGCAGCTGCACGGGCGCGCGGCGGAGGCGATCCTCGGGCGGATGCTGGCGCTGCATCCGGGAGAGGCGTTCCCCTCGCCGGAGCGGCTGCTGGCGGTGGCGCCGGAGGTGCTGCGGGGGTGCGGGTTCTCGGGAGCCAAGATCGCGGCGATCCGCGACATCGCGCACGGCGCGCTCGGCGGGGCGGTGCCGTCACGCAGGGCGGCGGCGCGCATGACGGACGAGGCGCTGGTCGAGCGGCTGGTGGCGCTGCGCGGGGTGGGGCGCTGGACGGTGGAGATGCTGCTGATCTTCACGCTGGGGCGCCGGGACGTGCTGCCGGTGGACGATTTCGGGGTGCGCGAGGGATGGCGGCGCATCCACGGGTTGGCGGTGCAGCCGAGGCCGGCGGAGCTGGGGCGGCTGGGGCTCGCGTTCGCGCCGCATCGGTCGGCGGCGGCGTGGTACCTGTGGCGGGCGGCGGACGAGGGGAAGAGGGGAGTGTAGGAAGGGCGGGCCTCGGCCCCATGGCCTGGAAGCGCCAGCCCGCCGAAGGTCCGCCTTCGGAAACCCCCTTTTCGGAGCGGTGCCAGGCGTGAGGTCATTGCGGGGCCGGCGGGCTTGACGGGGCGCGGGCGGCTGACCAACTCCATCCGCATGAACACGCAAGGTTCCGCCCGCCCTTCGCCCTGGTCGCAGCCGGCCACGCCGACGCTGGACATGACGCTGGACGGCGGATTCCGGGCGCCGCGTGCCGCTAGGCCTGCCTGGGGTCTGCGCATCGGGGTGGCTGCGGCGCTGGTGGCGGTGCTGGGGCTGGCGGTGATAGGCGCGGCGCTGGCGGTGTGGCTGGTGGCGACCCTGCTGCCGGTGGTGCTGATTGCGGGCCTGGTGGCGTGGGTGGCGCTGAAGGTGCAGGTCTGGCGCCTGCGACGTGGCCGCTCGATGACGCGCGCCTAGGCTTTCTTCCGAAGGCCGATCCAGGGGCGGCTCCCTCCGGTGGTTCTTCCAACGATCCAAGAGGATCGTTGGAATCTTTGGCCCTCTCCGCCTGGCGGATCCGGGCGGAGTCCGGGCTTGTCTTCCGCCTCAGGGCGTCGCGTGCCCGAACAGCAGCGTGAGCACCCCGTAGAGCACGCCGCCGGCGAGGAAGCCGACGATGGTGCCGTTGACGCGCACGTACTGCAGGTCCGGCCCGACGCGCAGCTCGATCCGCTCGACGAGGGTGGCGGTGTCCCAGTTGGCGAGGACGCTGCCGATGAACGCGGCGAGGCGTTCCTGCACCATCGGCAGCATGCGCGCGACCAGGGTGTCGGCGCCGCGGCGCAGGCGGGCCTCGGCCTCGGGGCCCTCGGTGAGCACGGTGGCGAGGCGCGAGAGGCTGGTCTCCAGGACGCCGACGATGTGGCCTCCGGGACGGGCGGCGTCGGCTTCCGCGGTGCGGCGCAGGCGCTGCCAGACGTCGCCGGCCCAGTTCTGCACGGTCTCGTGGCGGATGACGTCGCGCAGGGTGCGGCCGATGTCGGCGGCACGCTCCGGGTCGTCCTCCATGCGGGCGATCTCGTGGCGGATCCAGGCGTCGAAGGCGTCGCGGATCTCGGAGTTCTCGGGATCGATCTTGTCCAGCTCGGCGCCGACGGAGGCCAGGACGCGGGTGGCGACGGAGGCACCGATCGCCCAGCCGAGCATGCGGCCGCCCTGCTCGCGCACGCGGTCCTCGATCAGGGCGCGGAGCTGGTCGTTCTTCGACGCGAGCGTTGCGCGGAGCTGGTCGAGCAGGAAGGCGAGGACCTCCTGGTGGCGGCCGCCGTCGACCAGGCCGCGCAGGGCCCGGGCGAGCACGCGGCTGCCGCCCGGCCCGCCGAGAAGGCGCCCTGCGACGCGCCCGGCAACGCGCCCGGCCCGGCCGTCCTCGACGCTGACGAGGAGGGCGGGGACGGCGGAGGCCAGGGCGCGGGCGAGGGGACGGATGGTCTCGGGATCGGCGAGGAAGCGGCGCAGCAGGTCGGGGACGTCGAGGCGGGCGAGGGCGCGCGAGACCTCGGCCTCGGTGACGACGTGGGAAGCGACGAAGCGGCCCAGCGCCGCGCCGAGGCGGGCCTTCTGGGCGGGGATGATGGCGGTGTGGGGGATGGGCAGGCCCATCGGGTGGCGGAACAGGGCGGTGACGGCGAACCAGTCGGCGAGGCCGCCGACGAGGCCGGCCTTGGCGGCGGACTGCAGCAGGTCCGCGGGCCAGCCCGGGGGGAGAGCGTAGGAGGCGAGGGTGAGGCCGGCGGTGGCGCCGAGCAGGCCGGTGGCGAGGGCCTTGGCCCGGCGCAGGCGGGTGCGGGCGGCGGTGTCCGGGTCGGGGGTCGGCATGGGGCGGGGGTAGCACGGGGGACGGAAGGCGGGAAGGAAGGCCAGGGCTCTGCCCTGGGCCCGCCAAAGGGCTCGCCCTTTGGAAACCATCCCGAAGGGGCTTCTTCATTGCGCGGGTCCGGGGGCGCCTGCCCCCGGCGGGTCCAGGGCAGAGCCCTGGCCTTCGCTTCTAGCCAAACACCGCCGGCCATGCCGCTTGTAGCGCGTCGTCGACCTGCGCGAGGCTGGCGTCGACGCCCAGGACCGCGAGGCTGGTGACGCCGTGCTCGGCAATGCCGCAGGGCACGATGCCGCCGTAGTGCGACAGGTCGGGGCTGACGTTGAGCGCGACGCCGTGCCAGCTCACCCAGCGGGTGACGCGGACGCCGAGCGCGGCGATCTTGGACTCCGTGCCGGTGACAGGGTCAGCGACCCAGAGGCCGACGCGGCCGGGGCGGCGCCCGGCGTGGACGCCGAGGCTGGCGATGGCGGCGATCAGCCAGGACTCGAGGCCGTGGACGTAGGCACGGACGTCGCGGGGCGGGACCTGGCCGTGGCGGCAGGCGAGGTCGAGCAGGACGTAGACGGTGCGCTGGCCGGGGCCGTGGTAGGTCCACTGGCCGCCGCGGCCGGCGTCGAAGGTGGGGAAGCGGCCGGGGTCGGTGAGGTCCTGCGCGCGAGCGGAGGTGCCAGCGGTGTACAGCGGCGGGTGCTCGGCGAGCCAGACCAGCTCGGGAGCGGTGCCGGCGTGGATGGCGGCGACCCGGGCCTGCATGGCGGCGACAGCGTCGGGATAGGCGAGCAGGCCGGGCTCGGTGCGCCATTCGGGGCGCCGCCCGGGGCCCGCGAGGCCGGCGGCGTCAGGGGGCGGGTTGGCGGTTGTCGTCGCGAGGGGCATCGGTTATACGGCGGTCCGTCGGTTGTGCGGTCGTGGCGAAATGGTAGACGCGCAAGCTTGAGGTGCTTGTGGGGGAAACCCTGTGGAAGTTCGAGTCTTCTCGACCGCATATCCGACCATCGAGGGCATTGCCCTCACGAGGCACGCCAGCACGGCGCTGCCGCCGCGCCTCCCGGGGGGGAGGGCGGTTCCGGCCCGGTTCCGGGGCCGTGTGCGTCCCGGGCGTTTCCGCAATGCGTGATGCCGGCTTCCTGACCGTTCCTCCCTGAGGCATCGTTGCACTCGGTACGTCCTGGCCGCTGGCCTGGCGAGGAGAGCACGGCGATGGACGAGGATTTCCGCAAGGCGGCGCTGGACTATCACCGGCTGCCAAGACCCGGGAAGCTCACGGTCGAGCCGACCAAGCGCATGGCGACGCAGCGCGACCTGGCGCTGGCGTATTCGCCCGGCGTGGCGGCGGCATGCCTGGAGATCCGCGACGACGTCTCCAAGGCGCGCGACTACACGGTGCGCGGCAACCTGGTGGGCGTGATCACCAACGGCACCGCGGTGCTGGGGCTGGGCAACATCGGGCCGCTCGCGTCCAAGCCGGTGATGGAGGGCAAGGCGGTGCTCTTCAAGAAGTTCGCCGGCATCGACGTGTTCGACATCGAGATCGACGAGCAGGACCCCGCGCGGTTCATCGAGGTGGTCGCGGCGCTGGAGCCGACCTTCGGGGCGATCAACCTCGAGGACATCAAGGCGCCCGAGTGCTTCGAGATCGAGCGCACCCTGCGCGAGCGCATGCGCATCCCTGTGTTCCACGACGACCAGCACGGCACGGCGATCATCGTCGCCGCCGCGGTGCGCAACGGTCTGGTGCTGCAGCAGAAGAAGCTGGAGGAGGTCAGGCTCGTCACCTCCGGCGCGGGGGCTGCGGCGCTGGCCTGCGTCGACCTGCTGGTGTCGATGGGGCTGAACCCCGCCAACGTCACGCTCACCGACGTGGCCGGCGTGGTGTACGCGGGGCGCAACACGGAGATGCCGCCGAACATGGCGCGCTACGCCCGCGAGACGTCGGCACGCACGCTGGAGGAGGTGCTCGACGGCGCCGACGTGTTCATGGGGCTGTCGGCGCCGCGGGTGCTGAAGGCGGAGTGGATGCACCGCTTCGCGCCCAGGCCGCTGATCCTGGCGCTGGCGAACCCGGAGCCGGAGATCCTGCCGGAGGCGGTGCGCGCCGCGCGGCCGGACGCGATCGTGGCGACGGGGCGCAGCGACTACCCGAACCAGGTCAACAACGTGCTGTGCTTCCCGTTCATCT
>CAXSER010000155.1:0-6838 GCA_964236315.1 uncultured Acetobacteraceae bacterium
CGCCGGCGGGTGCGTCGCCGTACGGGCAGCCGGCGTATGGGCAGCCGGCGTATGGCGCGGCGCCGTACTCCGCGCCCGGCTATGCGGCGCCGCCGTATTCGGCCGCGCCGCCGTATTCCGCGCCTTCCTATGCGCCGCCGGCGGGGCTGCAGTCCGGGCCGCTGCCGCTGACGGAGTGACCGGCCGGCCGCGGCGCGGCAGGGCTGCCCGCATCGTGACTTCCCGCGGGCGCGGCGCGGGCCCATAGCGGCGGGGTGTCGATCCTTTCCTCCGGCGGGGTGCCGGCCCTCTCTGCCCGCGGGGCCCCGCTGGGCGGGCGTGCCGCACGTCTGGCGCGCGCGGTGGCCGTGTGTCTCGCGCTGGGCGGGGGCGTGGCGCGCGCGGCGCCGCCAGACACCACGGGGCTGGGGTTCTCGCCGCAGCCGGGGACGTCGCTGCCGCTGGGGGTCACGCTGCGCGAGGCGGACGGACGCGCGGTCGCGCTGCGCTCGCTGGTGGGCGGGGCGCCGGTGCTGCTGGCGCTGGGGTATTTCTCGTGCCCGGCGCTGTGCGGGGTGGTGCGCGACGACCTGTTCGCGGCGCTCGGCGGCAGCGGGCTGGTGGCGGGGCGGGACTACACGCTGCTGTTCGTCAGCATCGATCCGGCGGAGGGGCCGGCCGACGCGCGGAAGGCGCTGGCCGACGACCTGGCGCGCTACCCGCTGCCGGGGGCGGCGCAGGGGTGGCACTTCCTGACGGCGGACGCGGCGACGCTGGCGGGCGTGGAGGATTCGGTCGGGTACCGCAGCCGGTTCGACGCGGCGCTCAAGCAGTTCCTGCACCCGGCGGGGGTCGTGGTGGCGACGCCGGCGGGGGTGGTGTCGGGGGCGCTGATGGGGGTGGGGTACCAGGCGGGGGACCTGCGGGCGGCGGTGGTGCAGGCGCGCGACGGGGGGCTGGAGCAGGCGATCCAGCCGGTGCTGCTGCTGTGCTTCCACTACGACGCGGTCACCGGGCGATACAGCCTGGAGGTGCTCAAGGTGCTCCGGCTGGGGGCGATCCTGACCATCGTGCTGATCACGGGGCTGTTCGGGCTGCTGCGGTGGCGGGAGCGGGCCTAGAAGGAAGCAAGGTCGAGGCTCTGCCTCGAACTCCGCCAAGGGCCGGGCCCTTGGATCGCCCTCTCCTAAGTCAAAGGGATCAAAGGGTCCTCGGACCCTTTGCGGGTTCGGGCGTAGCTGGCCAAAGGTTCCGATGGCCTCCTTCGGGCCATTGGAATGGCCAGCGGAGGGAGCCCATGCTTGCCTGCTGCCTTCCAACCAACCTCGGCGTCCCGCGTTATGCCGCCGTTCGTCCGAGGGGATATGCCATGCGCCGCCGCACCCTGCTGCTGTCCGCCGCCGCCGTCGCCGCCTGTCCGGGCGTGGGGTGGGCCGTGGACGACGCGCTCGCGCGGGCGGTGGCGGCGCCCGGGCGCAGCGCGAAGTTCGTGGCGCGCGACGGGGCGCGCCATCCGCTGGAGGAGCTGGCGTTCTTCGGGGTGGGGCCGGAGTCGAGCGTCGTGGAGATCTGGCCGGGCGGCGGGTACTGGACGGAGATCCTGGCGCCGCTGCTGCACGACGCGGGGACGCTGCGGCTGGCGATGGCGCCGGCGGACGGCGGGCCGATGGACGCGCACTTCGCCAAGGCGACGGCGCCGATGCGCGAGAAGCTGGCGGCGGATCCCGCGGCGTACGGGCGGGTGATGCTGAGCGAGCTGGGGCAGGGGCACGACGCGCTGGCGCCGGCGGGAAGCGTGGACGTCGTGCTGACGTTCCGCAACCTGCACAACTGGATCGGGCAGGGGGACGCGCCGGAGATGCTGGCGGCGATCCGCACGGCGCTGAAGCCCGGGGGCGTGCTGGGGATCGAGGACCACCGCGGCAGCACGGCGCGGCCGCAGGACCCCAAGGCGGAGAGCGGCTACGTGCGGCAGGACTACGCGGTGGCGCTGGTGGAGCGGGCGGGGTTCGCGCTGGACGGGTCGTCGGAGGTGGCGGCGAACCCGAGGGACACGGCGGACTGGCCGAAGGGGGTGTGGACGCTGCCGCCGGTGCTGGCGCTCGGGGAGCAGGACCGGGCGAAGTACCTGGCGGTGGGGGAGGCGGACAACTTCGTGCTGAAGTTCCGCAAGGTGTGAGGCAGGGTCGAGGCTCCGCCTCGAGCTCCGCCAAGGGCCGGGCCCTTGGATCGCCCTCTTGAAGCAAGGGGATCGAAGGGTCCTCGGACCCTTTGCGGGTCCGGGCGCAGCCTGCCAAAGGTTCCGATGGCCCGCCTGGGCCACTGGAATGGCAGGCGGAGCCCATGCTTGCTTGCTGCGGCTTGCGGTTGGCGGTTGCAGGAAATTCTTCGCGAGGGTGATCACGCTTCAGTGATCCGTTAACCTCCCGGACGTATCGTCTCAAACCATGAGACATACCCCGGCGGCCTCATCCTCCACCCTCTCCTCCAGCCTGCGGGTCGCGTCGTGACCGGCGCGGTGCTCACGCCCGGCAGCAAGGTCCTGTTCCAGCAGGGGCATGCCGCGGTGCCGGTGGAGTCGATCGCCAGCGGCATCGGGCCGGGCGAGCAGCCGGGGCTGAACATGGCGCTGTTCAGCCACACGGGCGTCGCCTACCCGCTGCAGGCGCTGTCGTACGACCCGTCGGGCGAGATGGGGATCACCGACGGCGCGGGGGCGACGGCGCTGGGGCTGGACGCGGACAACCCCGGCGGCACGGTGGTGGAGACCTCCGCGGACGGGTCGCAGGTGGGTGCCGTGATCAACACGCAGGACCTGACGCAGGGCGGCACCGTGCCGTTCGGGCCGATGGCGCTGCTGACGCAGTGGCAGGCGCCGGAGACGGTGGCGCCGTTCGCGGACCCGGCGAACGGGGCGCTGGTGGCGCAGCTCGACCTGTCGCTGCCGTACTCGGAGTTCCCGGGCGGGCCGGGGGCGATGACCTCGTCGAACCAGGTGGTGCTCTATCTCGGGCTGACGGACACCGTGAGCGGGCGCCAGATCGCCTACGGGTCGATCCTGTTCGACAGCCGCGGCAAGGCCTCGCCGTTCTTCGGCGCGGACAACGGCGTGGGCGGGACCGGGGCGGCGATCGTGGCGCAGGCGGCGGGGGCCTCGTCGCGCTACGACGTGGCGGTGCCCGGCGCGGCGTCGTTCCAGGGCGCGGCGTGGACGGGGAGCGAGCACTTCGCGCTGGAGATCACGCCGGCGACGCTGCAGGCGGCGATCACCGCGTTCAACAACACCAGCGGGCCGGCGGCGGCGTTCTCCACCGACCTGTCGCGCTACATCCTGACCAACGTGTCGGTGGACGCGGAGGTCGAGTACTTCGGCCAGGCGAACAGCTTCAGCTACTCGGTCGGCAACATGACGCTGTCGGAGGAGGCGGCGCCGCTGACGGCCGCGCAGGTCGCGGCGGCGCCGGCGGTGGCGGGCCCCGGCGTGGCGGCGTCCTCGGTGGGCGACACGGCGGCGCAGGGCGTGTCGGCGTCGCTGGCCTCGGTGCCGGCCGTCCCGGCGGGGCCGGTGACGAGCGTGACGGCGGGCGCGGGGCCGGAGACGATCGTGGCGTCGGCGGGCACGTCCTACGCGGTGCAGGGCGGGGCGGGGACGCTGACGTTCCTGGGGTCGGACGCGGGCTCGACGGTGACGGGCGGGGCGGGCGACCTGGACGCGAGCGGCGGGGCGGGGCGGCTGACGGCGTTCGCGGGCACGGGGTCGGCGACGCTGGTGGGCGGCGCGGCCGGCGGCAACATCCTGGCGGGCGGGTCGGGCAACGCGACGCTGGTGGGGGCTTCGGGCGGGCCGGGCGACCTGCTGATGGCGGGCAGCGGCAGCACGCAGCTGTTCGCGGGCGGCGGGCACAGCACGGTGTTCGGCGGCGGCGGCGCCTCGATGCTGGTGTCGAGCGTGGGCGACGACCTGCTGGTCGCGGGGCAGGGGCAGTCGGTGGTCTACACCGGGTCCGGCAGCGACACGGTGTACGGCAGCCCGAGCACGGGGTCGCGGACGGTGGTGGTGGCGGGCTCGGGCCTGGCGCTGGTGCAGGGCGGGGTGGGCGCGGACACGATGTACGGCGGCTCCGGCTCGGCGACCCTGGCCGGCGGGTCTGGCGACCAGCTCATGGTGGCGGGCTCGGGGGGCACGCTGGTGTTCGCGGGCAGCGGGGCGGACACGGTGTTCGGCGGGCCGTCGGGCGGCACGGCGACGGTGGTGGGCGGGGCGCACGCGGCGCTGGTGGTGCTGGAGGCGGGCGCCGCGACGGTGCAGGCGGGCTCGGGCGGCGACACGGTGTTCGGCGGCACCGGCGGGGACGCGATCTCCACCGGGGCGGGGGCGACGACGGTGGTTCTGTCCTCGCTGTCGACGCAGGCGGACACGGGGACGTTCGGCTCGGGCAGCGCGGTGGGGGGCGGGGGCGGGAGCGCGCACAGCTTCCTGTTCGGCGAGGCGGTGGGCGGGCTCGACGTGATCTCCGGGTTCCGCGCCGGGCTGGACCGGCTGGTGATGTCGGCGCCGCAGAAGGCGGCGGCGATCGCGGGGGCGCACGACGGGTCGGCGGGGCTGGTGCTGTCGCTGGCAGGGGGCGGGAGCGTGCTGCTGCAGGGGGTGCACACGGGGGCGTCGTCGGTGTTCGGGTGAAGCAGGGTCGAGGCCCTGCCTCGAACTCCGCCAGGGCGAGCCGCCCTGGACCGGCTTCTCCCAAGGAGGCCGGTCCAGGGGCGGCTCGTCCCTGGCGGGCCCGGGCGTAGCTGCCAGAGGTTCCAACGACCCTCTTGGGTCGTCGCAATGGCAGCGGAGGGAGAGCCCGGCCCTGCTTGCCTTCCCGTGGTCGGGCGGAGAAATATGGCGCCGCCGGCGAGGCTCCCCTGTATTGCCGGGTCATTTGCGCCTATGTATCGGCTGTCTTTGTGCCGAGGTTGCCGTGGCGTTGTGTCGTGCGCGTCCCTTTCCGGTGCTCTTTCGGCACTGGGCAGCCCGGTCCGCGCAGTGCGGGGCGGGACGTTAAGCAGGGAATGCGATCATGGCGACGGGTACGGTTAAGTGGTTCAATGGCCAGAAGGGCTACGGGTTCATCCAGCCGGAGGACGGCTCGCAGGACGTGTTCGTCCACATCAGCGCGGTGGAGCGTTCGGGTCTGGGCGGGCTGAACGAGGGGCAGAAGCTGAGCTACGACCTCGAGCGGGGCCAGCAGGGCAAGACGTCTGCGGTGAACCTGCAGGCGGCCTGATGCCGGCTGCGGCCGGCGTCGCGGGGAATCGTCCCGGCGGTGCCGGCCGCGCCATCCCCAGGAGGGAGCGGACGTGGTTGAACACAGGTATGCCGTTGGCGACAACGTGGAGCTTCGGCGGCGTCCGTACGACAAGTCGGTGCTGGTGAGCGTCTATACCGTGGTCAGGCTGATGCCCAACGACTCGCCGGACCGCGAGTACCGGCTGCGCAACAGCCGGGATGGACACGAGCGCGTCGTCGTGGAAAGCGAGTTGATCGCCCGCTGAGCCGCCTGCCGGGCGACCGGCGCGGGGGCTGGCCAATGCCGGGCATGGGGCGCGGCGCAGAAGGAGTGTTCGATGGCGTTCAAGGTGAACTACGGACTGCAGAAGGCGGAGCGGACCCGGGCCAAGCAGGCCAAGAAGGAGTCCAAGCTGCGCGAGCGCGAGGCCCAGGCGGCGTCGGGCGGGGCGGCGTCGGGCGGGGCGGCGTCGGGCGAGGCTGCCGGCAGCAGCGAGGAGCCGTCGGCGGAGCCGGCCGCGGAGCACGCCGAGGCGACACCGCCGGAGTAGAGGGATTTCCCCCGGGGTGGCGCCAGCCGGCCCGGGGGCGGAGAGGGCGTCGTGCGGGTGCCCGGGCCCCGGGGCCGGCCCCTGCGGGTCAGCCGGCGGCCGGGACGTCCCGTGCCGGCGTGCCGAGTGCAAGGCGGCCGGCCTCGGTCAGGGCGTAGCGGCCGCGGGCCTCGCGGCGGAACCAGCCGTAGACGTTGCGCGCCGGGATGGTGCCGGGGTCCAGGCCGGCGGCACGCAGCTCGCGCAGGGTCAGGCTGGCCGCGGCCAGGGCGGCTGCGCAGCGCAGGGCCTGCTGGCGGTAGGCCGTCATCACGGGCAGGCGCGTCGAGCCGCCGGTGGCGGGGTCGCCGGCGCGGGCGGCGTGCTCGCGCAGCAGCAGGGCACGGCGTCTCGGGTCGGGGCGGGGGCGGTACGGCCCGGGCTCGGCCAGGGTCGTGACCGTGCCGGCGGGCGTCACCGCAAGCAGGCCGAGGCCGAGCAGGCGGCACAGGCGCACGATCCTGGACTGGCGGCGGCCGGAGCTGCGGCCGGTGCGGCGCAGGGCACGGGTGGCGAGCCAGACCTCGTCGGCGAGCGGCATCCGGTCGACGCCCTGCAGCAGCAGCTCCAGGGAGAAGCCAAGCTTCAGCTCGGCGATCACCAGGCGGGTGGGGGCGCCGTCGCGCACGGCCACCACGTCGCAGCCGCGCACCTCGCCCTTCACCTCGTAGCCGCGCGCGGACAGGAACGCCTTGACGGGGGCGTAGAGCGCGGTCTCGGCCAGGGTGACGGCGGCCAGGGTGACGGCGGGCGCGAGGTCGCGCACGTCGTCGCGCACGTCGTCGCGCACGTCGTCGCGCACGTCGTCGCGCACGTCGTCGCTCGGGGCGTCGCTCGGGGCGTCGCTCGGGGCACGCGGGCGGGCGGAGTTCGCGGCGGGTGCGCGGGCGGACGTGCGGGGCCGGCGGGTCATGGCGGGGTGTCGCGTCGCGGCGTGGCTGCGGCGGCAGAGGGGAACGGGCGATGGCGTGGACGACGGCGGCGATGCCGGACGGGC
>CAXSER010000156.1:0-6816 GCA_964236315.1 uncultured Acetobacteraceae bacterium
GGCGCCCCGGGCGGCGGCGCGCTCGGCAGGCCAGGCAGCGGCCCGCCCTCTGCCAGGACCACGCCGGCGGGCCAGCCCGCACACGGTCCCGCGCGGACCGCCCTTTGAAACGCGACCAGCCCTGAGGCAATCCCATGACGAAGTCGCCGACCACACCCAAGGCCGAGGCCCCCAAGGCCGCAGCGAAGGCCCCGGCCGCCAAGGCCGCGGCGCCCAAGGCCGCCGCCAAGGCAGAGAAGCCGGATGCCAAGGCCGATGCCAAAGCGGGCGCCGCGAAGCCCGCGAAGGCCGCCCCGGCCAAGGGCGCCAAGGTCGAGAAGCCCAAGGACGGCGCCAAGCCGAACGCCCTGCAGCAGCCGCTGCAGCCGTCGAAGGAGCTGGCCGCGATCGTCGGCGAGGGCGCGATGCCGCGCGGCGAGGTCGTCAGCAAGGTCTGGGTCTACATCAAGGCCCACAAGCTGCAGAGCCCGAAGGACGGCCGCGTGATCGTGGCCGACGACATGCTGCGCCGCGTGTTCGGCAAGGACGAGGCCACCATGTTCGAGATGAACAAGCTCCTCGCCCAGCACCTGAAGTAGCCGCAGGCGAAAGCAGGGCCGGGCCCTCCCTCCGCTGCCATTCCAACGACCCAGGCGGGTCTTCGGAACCTTTGGCAGCTCCGCCCGGACCCGCGAGGGGCTGCGCCCCTGGACCGCCTTCCCTCAAGAGAAGGCGATCCAGGGGCCCAGCCCTTGACGGAGTTCGAGGCAGAGCCTCGACCTCGCTCGCTTCACGCTTCCACCCTGCGGTGCAGGTGCATCACGTACCAGCACAGCAGCGCGACCGGCGCCCCGATCAGCGACGTGGCGACGAAGAACCACTCGAAGCCCAGCCGCTCGATCAGGAAGCCGGAGCTGCCCGCGACCAGGCTGCCGGGCAGCGCGCACAGCGAGGTCAGCAGCGCGTACTGGCTCGCCGCGTACCCGGTCGAGGTGAGCGAGGACATGTAGGTGATCAGCACGATCGAGGCGAACGAGTAGGCGAAGCTGTCGATGCTGACGGCGGTGGCGAACAGCCAGAACTCGCCCCCGCCGTGGTCGCCGTGCGCCGCGAGGTACGCCAGGCTCAGGTGCGAGGCCGAGCCGAACACGGTGCCGGCCAGCAGGCTCGCCATGATGCCGGCGCGCGGCACCAGCCAGCTCGCCAGGAAGGTGCCGGCGATCGCCACGCCGAAGCCGAACAGCTTGGTCACGGTGGCGATGTCGGTGTTGGAGTAGTGCAGGCTCTTGAACAGCGGCACGGCCATCGCGTTCGACACGTAGCCGGGCATGCGGAAGCCGGCGACCATCAGCAGCACCGGCACCGCCAGCGGGCCCAGCCTGCGCATCAGGTCGCGGATCGGCGCCACCACCGTGCCCGCCAGCCCGAGCGGCGCCGGCGCCTCGCGCCCCCGGTCGGACTCCGGCTCGGGCGCCAGCAGGGCGGCGATCATGCCAGGGGCCATCAGCGCGGCCATGCCCAGGTATGCGCCGCGCCAGCCCACGCGGTCCGCGAGCAGCAGCGTGCCCGCGCCCGACGCCAGGCTGCCGACGCGCCAGCCGATCTCGGCCCAGGTCGACATCAGCGCCTGGCGCTCCGGGGGCGCCGAGGCGATGCGCCAGCCGTCGATCACCACGTCCTGCGTGGCGCCCGCGAACCCCAGCGCCAGCGAGAACCCCACCGTCCACGCCAGCCGGTGCGCCGGGTCGCCGAACGCAACCCCGGCCAGCGCCAGCGCCACGCCGAGCTGCGAGGCCACGATCCAGCCGCGCCTGCGGCCGAGCAGGCGGCCGAGCAGGGGCGCGTCGTAGCGGTCCAGGAACGGCGCCCAGAGGAACTTGAACTTGTAGGCCAGCGTCATCTCGCTCAGCAGGCCGATCGTGGCGATCGGGATGCGCGCCTCCGACAGCCAGGCCGACTGGGTCCCGTACACCAGCAGGAACGGCAGGCCGGAGCTGAACCCCAGCCCCAGCATCGCCACCAGCCGGCGGTCCACCGCCGGGCGCACCGCAGCACCATCCATGTCGCGCCACCTCGCCCTTGCCCGGCCGCGGGACGGGGCCGGGGCGGGCAGTGTGCGGCAGGACCGGGCGGCACGCCACGGGCGGGGCCGGCGGTCGTCGTGACCCTGGCGGCAGGGTGGCGCTTCCACGGAAGGCAAGGCCCTTCTTTTTCTGAGGAAAAAGAAGCAAAAAGACCTTGCCCACGGGGTCGCGGACGCCCGGGCGGCCCCGAGGCCTTGTGGGCAAGGTTCTTTGGTTCTTTCTTTCAAGAAAGAACTGCTTCCTGTCTGTTCTGTCTTGGCCGCATGGGACCAGGACGGCCGCTAGCCTGCCTCGCGCGCCAGCAGGAGCGTCAGCTCGTGCGCCGGCATCGGCCGCCCCGGCAGGAAGCCCTGCACCGTGGCGCAGCCCGCGTCGCGCAGGGCCTGCAGCTGCGGCTCGTCCTCCACGCCCTCGCCCACGATGTCGAGGCCGAGCGCCACGCCCAGCGCCACGATCGTGCGCACGATCGCCATGCTCCTCGGCTCGGCCGCCATGCGCACCACGAACGAGCGGTCGATCTTGATCGTGTCCACGGGGTAGCGGTCCAGGTAGCCCAGCGACGAGTAGCCCGTGCCGAAGTCGTCGAGCGCGATCCGCAGGCCGAGCGCGCGCAGGCTGGCCAGCACCTCGCCCGCGCGCTCCGGGTCGTGCAGGAACACGCTCTCCGTGACCTCGATCTGCACCCGCCGCGCCTCGATGCCGCTCGCGGCCAGGATGGCGCGCGTGTCGGCCACCATCAGCGGGTCGTGCAGCTCTCGCCCGGACGCGTTCACGCTCAGGCGCAGCACGAGGGCGGGGAAGCGCGCGCGCCACAGCATCACCTGCCCGCACGCCTCGCGCAGGACGAGGCGGCCGATGTCGCGGATCAGCCCGGCCTCCTCGGCGAGCGGGATGAACTCCGCGGGCGCCACCAGACCGCGCGACGGGTGGTTCCAGCGCACCAGGGCCTCGACGCCGACGATGCCGCCCAGCCGCGCGTCGCGGATCGGCTGGTAGTGCACGACCAGCTCGCCGCGCCCGGCCGCGCTGCGCAGGTCGGTCTCCAGGCGCAGCGCCTGCACCGCGCGCTCGCGCATCGCCTCGGTGAGCAGCGCGTGGCCGCCGCTGTCGTGGCGCTTGGCATGGTACATCGCGATGTCGGCGTCGCGCAGCAGCGACTCGGGGGTGCGGTGGTGCGCCTGCGCCTCCGCCACCCCGATCGAGCACGAGGTGGAGATCTCCTGCGCGCCGAGCCACACCGGCGGTCGCATCGCCAGCAGCACGGCGCGCGCGACCTCCAGCACCTCGTCGATCCCGGCGAAGCCCTCGACGAGCACCGCGAACTCGTCGCCGCCGAGGCGCGCGAGCGTCGCCTCCGGCCCGAGGCAGCCGCGCAGCCGCCGCCCGACCTGGACCAGCAGCCGGTCGCCGGCCTGGTGGCCGAGGCTGTCGTTGACGAACTTGAACCGGTCGAGGTCGAGGAACAGCACGGCGCAGCGCAGCGCGGGACTGCGCGCCCTGCGCTCCAGCGCCGCCTCCAGCCGCCCGATGAAGTGCGCCCTGTTGTGCAGCCGCGTCAGCTCGTCGTGGAACGCCTTGTAGAGCAGCTCGGCCTCCGCGAGCCGGCGCTGGGCGACCTCGGCCTCCAGGGCGCGGGCGCGGTGGCGGACGTCGTCGAGCAGCGCCTGCTGGTGCTGCTGCATCTCCTTCAGCGCCTCGATGTCGGTGGTGGCGCCGAGCCACTCCACGATCGCCCCGCCCGCGTCGCGCACCGGCCGCGAGCGGGTCTGGTGCCACGCCCAGCGCGCCTCGGCCGCGTGCCACAGCCGGAACTCGACGTCGAGCCGGCCGTGCAGCTCCGCCGCCGCCCAGGCCCGCACGGCGCCGGCGCGGTCCTCTGGATGCACCACGGCCAGCCAGCCGCGCCCGTGGCTGTCCTCCTGGGCCTGGCCGGTGTAGCCGGTCCACTGCGGGCTGGCCCAGGTCCACAGGCCGTGGCCGCACGAGCGCCACAGCAGCTGCGGCACGCCCTCCACCAGCGTGCGGAGCTGGCGCTCCGCCTCGCGCAGCCGTTCGCCCGCGAGGTGCTCGCGCGTGCGGTCGCGCACGATCCTGACGAAGCCCGCCCCCGGCACGGCCAGCGGCACCGTCAGGCCCGAGCCCCAGAACCGCGTGCCGTCGCGGCGCACGTGCCAGCGCTCGTCGCCCGCCCGGCCCCGCTCCAGCGCCAGCCGCATGCCGGCGCGGAGCACGTCCGCGCGCCGGTCCTCCGGCGTGAGGATCACGTCGAGGCTGTGGCCGACGACCTCGTGCGCGGCGTGGCCGAGCAGGCGCTCCGCCCCGGCGTTCCACACGCTGACCCGGCCCCCGGCATCGGTCGCGATCACCGCGAGGTCGGTGGCGCCCTCGATCACGATCGGCAGCAGCTCCCCGCTGTCCGGGCGCTGCTGCCCGGGCAAGGCCCGCGCCGGCGAGGGGGTCATCGGCGGATACGGACGGACAAGCGCGACTCTCCCGGACTGCACTGGGCAGGCCGGTTCTTCGCGGGCCCGGGCGAGCATATGGTCGCCGCGGCCGCGGTGGCGAGAGCCTCTCGCAACGGTGATCCGCCCGCAGGGTCGGCAGCGCGGACCGCGACAGGCCGGCAAATCCGGTCCGGTTCCGTATCGTTCCCGGATGCCGCCGCGCGCGGTCCGTTCCGGATTCGAACCGGATTCGCGCCGTGCCCGGCCCGTGCCGTCGCCCGGCCCGCTACGTCCCCGTCCAGCGCGCCGGGCGATGGGCCAGGAACGCCTCCATCCCCTCGCGGAAGTCGGCGCTGGTGTAGCACATCGCCACCAGGTCGGAGCCGTCCGCCCCCGCGCCGTCCTCGCGCAGCCGGCGCAGCGCCTCCTTGGTCGCCTGCAGCGTCAGCGGCGCGTGCGACGCCACCAGCGCCGCCAGCGCCTCCGTGCGCGCGGCCAGGGCGTCGGCGTCGGCGACGACCTCGCCCACCAGGCCGGCGGCCAGCGCCTCGTCGGCGTCGAGCAGGCGCGCGGTGAGCACGATGTCCTTCACGCGCGCCGGCCCGATCAGCGCCGACAGACGCGACAGGCTCGACACCGACAGGCAGTTGCCCAGCGTGCGCGCGATCGGGAAGCCGAACCGCGCGCCCCGTGCCGCCACGCGCATGTCGCACACGGCCGCGATGGCGCAGCCGCCGCCGGTGCATGCCCCGCTGATCGCCGCGATCGTCGGCACGCGGCAGCGCTCCAGGCCAGTGAGCACGCGGTCGATGCGGGCCTCGTAGGCGAGCGCGTCCTCGGCGGAGGCGAAGGCGCGGAACTGCGCGATGTCGGTGCCGGCGGCGAACGCCTTCTCCCCCGCGCCGGTGAGGATCATCGCGCGCACGCCGCGGTCCGCGTCGACCTCGGCGCACACCTCGGCCAGGCGCTCGTACATCGCGAAGGTCAGGGCGTTGCGCGCCTGCGGGCGGTTGAAGGTGACGCGCGCGATCCCGCCCTGCACGTCGAACAGAAGCTCGTCGGTCAATGCACCACTCCCTTGTCGCGCAGTGCTGCGATGGCCGCAGCGTCCAGACCCAGCTCGGCCAGCACGGCGTCCGTGTGCTCCCCCAGGCCCGGCGCCGGCGTGCGCAGCGCCGAGGGCGTGCGGTCCAGCGCCACCGCCTGCCCGACCAGACGCACCCCGGTCGCGCCGACCTCCGTGGCGACGCCGAGGTAGCGCACCTGCGGGTCGGCGAACACGGCGTCGATCGCGTTGATCGGGCCGCACGGCACGCCGGCCGCGTTCAGCCGCTCGACCCACTCCGCCGCGCCGCGCGTGCGCGTCACCGCCTCCAGCGCGGCGTTGAGGTCGTCGCGGTTCGCCGAGCGCGCCTCCTGCGTGGCGAAGCGCGCGTCGTCGGCGAGCTGCGCCACGCCGAGCGCCTCGCAGGTCCTGCGGTAGATCGGGTCGCCGGCGGCGGCGATGTTGATGTGGCCGTCGCTGGTCGCGAACACGCCGGTCGGGATGATGGTCGGGTGGTTGTTGCCGGCCTGGCCCGCGACCTCGCCGTCGACCAGGTAGCGCGCGGCCTGGAAGTCGAGCATCGCGATCTGCGAGGCCAGCAGGCTGCTCTGCACCCACTGGCCCCGCCCGGACACCTCGCGCTCCAGCAGGGCGATCAGGACGCCCTGCGCCCAGAACAGCCCCGCCGTCAGGTCGGCCACCGGGATGCCCACGCGCACCGGCCCCTGCCCCGGCAGCCCGGTGATCGACATCAGCCCGCCCATGCCCTGCGCGATCTGGTCGAAGCCCGGGCGGCGCGCGTACGGCCCGTCCTGGCCGAAGCCGGAGATGCTCGCGTACACCAGGCGCGGGTTCAGCGCGCGCATCGCGGCCACGCCGATGCCCAGGCGGTCCTTCACGTCGGGGCGGAAGTTCTCCACCAGCACGTCGGCGCCCTCCACCAGGCGGCGCAGCAGGGCCAGGCCCTCGGGCGCCTTCAGGTCGATGGCGATGGAGCGCTTGTTGCGGTGCAGGTTCTGGAAGTCGCCCGCCTCGCGCGCGCCGCCCATGCCGCCGTCGCCCTCGGGGGCCTCGACCTTGATAACGTCGGCACCCCAGTCGGCGAGCTGGCGCACGCAGGTCGGGCCCGCGCGGACACGGCTCAGGTCGAGCACGCGGAAGCGCGACAGCGGGCCTTGTCTCTCGGTCATCGGTTCCTCCGCGGTGTCAGGCAGGCAAGGTTGAGGCTCTGCCTCAAACTCCGCCAGGGGGAGCCCCCCTGGAC
>CAXSER010000157.1:0-3956 GCA_964236315.1 uncultured Acetobacteraceae bacterium
GCACCCCTTAGGCACTACAGCGCGATAGAAGCTAACAGCAGGAGGAAGAAGTTAGGTGAGGACCGTATTGTCTGCGTTCCTCTTAATAACTTCGATCCTTATGTCCGCAGTCTGGCTGACACTCGCACTGATAATCCTTCTTGGCTCCAGCCTTAGTGGGCCAGGAGAAAGCATACCCTTGATTGCAGGTATTCCTATTCTTGCAGTCTTAGCCATCGCTCCCGCGGTAGGGTTTCTCCTCTTTAAAAAGGCTGCGCGTCATGAGTGACCACCAGCCCAACCATCTAAGCGGCTTCGATCAATCGCCGCGCCGGGCTTTGGCCGCGATGTCCAAACAGGACCGCGATCTATGGCACCGGCGCTATTGCCCGCAGGAAGGCGCCGAGCCGCGCGTCCTGGTTCTGCTGGAGCGTGTGGAGCGGGAGCTACGGGATGCCGGCGAACCCGCCACGATCCACGCACTCTGGGTCCATCTGGCCAATCGAGCAGGCCAGGAAAACAACCCGGACTTGCAAGCCGCTGCGGCGCTGGCGGGAATGGCACTGGGGCTGCGGGCTGGCTGAAGGGCTGGCCCTGGTCGGTCACAGAGTGACCGGATTTGGTAGTAAGCGGACTCAATTAGGCGAGTGACGGCCTTCTGCATGGCTAATCAAGACATGCTCGGCAGCTTCAACGCCGGCCTGGAAATCCAAACCAGTGTCGATGAAGGGGACACTGACGGCTGCGCTTTCATGGCGCAATTGCCGGCTTAACGACCGGCTCACCTCAAGATAGCGGCGCACATTGGCCTCCCCGGTGCGGTTCAACCAGTCATTCGGGGCACCGGCATATTGAGCAACATGCGCCATCTTCGTCTCGATCGGCATATCGGGATAACCGAGGAAGCAGGCAGTGACGGGTTCGCCCGCTTGCTCCATGAACGCGGAAATTGTTCGAGGGCGCAGGTTCACGCCTTCTACAAGGTAGTCTCGCCCATCGAACAGAAAATGCTCAAGCAGACCTTTGATAACCGGCCACATCAAGTCGGCAGTTTCGAGGTCGTCCTCGTCTGGATGAACGCCAAGCGAAGGTGCTCCGAGATGAAGTCCCATCATCAGCGCATCCAGAGGGAACCAAGGAACGCCATGCCGGACGCACATGCGCCCTGCGAGAGTGGATTTGCCGCTGCGGCTACACCCGCCCACGATGTACAGCATGACGTCACCTTTCCAAATCTGCTAAGGGTCGAAAGCAGCCATTTCGCTATCGATCAGAGGCGGGTTCTAAGCAATGCCGGTCCAGGGCGGCTCGCCCTGGCGGAGTTCGAGGCAGAGCCTCGACCTTGCCTCCCTGCGCCTCCGTCTGGCCCGCTCCCCCCCTCCCGTCGTAGTCTCCCCCCACGCAGGCCACGGAGGCGACATGCTCAGGTTCTGGGACGAGGCGAGCGTGCGCGACGCCGGCGACGGCCACGAGGTCCTCCTCGACGGCCGCCCCATGCGCCTGCCCGGCGGCCCCAGCCTCCGCCTGCGCTCCGCCGCGCTCGCCGACGCCATTGCCGCCGAATGGCAGGCCGCCGGCGGCGCGAAGGGCGGCGAGATGAGCCTGGACGCCGTCCCCCTGACCCGCCTTGCCGGCACCGCGCAGGAGCGCGTCGCCCGCGACCCCGGCGCCTCCATCGCCGCCCTGGCCCGCTACGGCGAGGCCGACCTGCTCTGCTACCGCGCCGAACGCCCCGCCGCCCTGGTCGCGGAACAGTCCGCGTCCTGGGACCCCCTGCTCGACTGGGCCGACGCCGCCCTCGGCGCCCGCCTGCGCGTGACGGCCGGCATCATCCACGTCCCCCAGCCAGAGCCCGCCCTGGCCGCCCTGACCCGCGCGGTCGCAGGCTTCGGCCCCGACGGCCTGGCCGGCCTGGGCATCGCGGTGCCCGCGCTCGGCAGCCTGGTGCTCGGCCTGGCGCTGGCGCTGGGCCGCCTGGACGCCGCCACGGCCGCCTCGCTCGGCACGCTCGACGAGCGCCACCAGATCGGGAAATGGGGCCACGACGACGAGGCCGCCCAACGCCTGCAACTGATCGGGCGCGACGTGGCGCTGGCCGAGCGCTTCATGACCCTGGCCGCCGCGCCGTGACCGCGAAGCGGGTGGTGATCGGCGGCCGTGTGCAGGGCGTCGGCTACCGGGCCTGGATGGTGCGCGAGGCGCGCTCGCTCGGCCTGTGGGGCTGGGTGCGCAACCGCCACGACGGCACGGTCGAGGCTTTGGTGCACGGCGGGAGCGACGCCGTCGAGGAGCTGCTGCGCCGCTGCCGCCGCGGCCCCCTGCTGGCCGAGGTGCGCACGATCGACGAGACCGACGCCGACCCCCCCGACGACGAGGGCTTCCGCCAGACCGGCTGAAGGCGAGCCCACGGGCGCCTCTCCCTTCCATGCGCCGGTCCAGGGGCGCTGCCCCTGGCGGGTCCAGGGCAGGGCCCTGGCCTTCCTGTCCCACCTCCCGCGACACCCGGTCCCGCCGCACGATCCGCCCGTGTCCTGCCACGCAGGACACCACCCCCCTCCGACCCCCCGATCCGTCTCGCGGGGCAGGACGCCGATGTCCTGGCCCGCGAGACGCCTCCAGCGACGAGCGCCATGTCCCGACAGGAACCCGCCCCGCCGTACGGCACCCCGATCCCCGAGGCCCCCGGCATCGTGCGCGTGGTGGCGCGCAACCCCGGCCCGATGACGCAGCACGGCACCAACAGCTGGGTCCTCGCCCACCCGGACGGCGCCACGGTGATCGACCCCGGCCCCGACGACCCGGCCCACGTCGCGGCGCTGCTGGCCGCCGCCGGCCCGGTGGCGCGCATCGTGCTCACCCACCGCCACGCCGACCACGCCGGCGCGGCGGCCGCCCTGCGCGAGGCCAGCGGCGCCCCGGTGATCGCCCACCACGCCTTCGCCTCGGCGCTGGTGCGTCCGGACCGCATGGTGGGCGACGGCGACGAACTCCCCGGCCTGCGCGTGCTGCACACCCCCGGCCATGCCTCGGACCATGTGTGCCTGGCGGCCGACGACGGCGTGCTGTTCAGCGGCGACCACGTGATGGGCTGGTCGAGCACGGCGATCGCCCCGCCCGACGGCGACATGACCGCCTACCTGGCCGGCCTGGAGCGACTGCAGGCCCGTGCCGACCGCCTGTTCCTGCCCGGCCACGGTGCGGCGATTCGCGACCCGGCTACGCTGCTGTCGACCCTGCTGCGCCACCGCCTTCTGCGCGAGGCCGGCCTGCTGGCGTCGCTGCGCCGCGGTCCTGCGTCGCTGGAGGCGCTGGTGGCGTCCGAATACCCGGTGCTGGAGCCGCGTCTCTCGCGCGCCGCGGGTGCCACCCTGCTCGCCCACCTGCACAGGTTGCGCGATGCCGGCGCGGTGGCGGAAACCGGCGGAATCTGGCGTGTTTCCGGTGCCGCAACCGGCTGAGGGCGCTTGCGTGTTGCCCGGGCCAGGGCGATCCTGCCACGCGCAGGAGGACACCGTGGCGGGGGCAACCGAGCCGGACAACCAGCTGACGGCGGAACGACGCCGCGCGGCGGCGGTGGCCCCGGTCGCCGAGCCGCGGGGCAGGGGCCCCCTGCTGCTCTGCGCCCTGCTGGTGGTGCTCGCCTCCGCCGCCTCCGCCTGGTGGCTCGGCGTGGTGGCGGCGTTCGCGGTGTATGCCATGGGCACGCTGGCGCTGGTCCTGGCGCTGCTCGGCCTGGCCCGCCGCCCGAACCGCCCCTGACGCTGCGCCCGCAGGCCCAGGGCTCTTGACCGAGCGTTCTCCCGGCTCAGCTTTTCCCTGCCTCGGCGTTCCCCGGACCCGGCGTTCCCAGGACCCGGCGTTCCCAGGACCCGGCGTTCCCAGGACCCGGCGTTCCCAGGACTTGGCGCTCCCGGACTTGGCGTTCCCGGACCTAGCGTTCCCAGAACTTGGTGCTCCCGGACTTGGCCCTCCCCGAC
>CAXSER010000157.1:4056-6784 GCA_964236315.1 uncultured Acetobacteraceae bacterium
TTGGCGCTCCCGGACTTGGCGCTCCCGGACTTGGCGCTCCCGGACTTGGCGCTCCCGGACTTGGCGCTCCACGACCCAGTGTCTCGGCCTCGGTGCCCCGGCCTCCATGCCCCCGGACTCAGCAGGCCAGGACCCGGCGCGCCCCTGGTTCCGAGTGCGCCCGGCAACCGGCGGAAGGCCCGCAGCCCCTTGACGCAGGCGCTCGCCTCTTCCATCTGCAGGTCAATCCGGACCACCAAGGTCCGCATAGGACCGGGCCGATGCTCAGGCTGTCGAAACTGACCGACTACGCGGTCGTGGTGCTGGTGCGTCTCTCCGACGCGGCCGGCGGCACGGTGCAGACCACGCCCGGCATCGCCGCCGCCACCGGCGTGCCAGAGCCCACGGTCGCCAAGGTGCTCAAGGCCATGGTCGGCTCCGGCCTGGTGGCCTCGCAGCGCGGCGCCCGCGGCGGCTACCGCCTGGCGCGCCCGCTGTCGGCAACCCCGATCCGCGACGTGATCGAGGCGATCGACGGCCCGATCGCGCTGACCTCCTGCGTGGAGGGCGGCGCCGGCGGTTGCGAGGCCACGGGCCTGTGCCCGGTGCACGGCCTGTGGGACGTGGTCAACGAGGCCGTCAGGGAGGCGCTGGGCGCCATCACCCTGGCCGAGATGCAGGGCGCCGCCATCCCGCGCGCCCTCAGGACACCGGGTCTCGCCCTGGGCCAGGCAGCCACGCTGCCCGGCCGGGACGCGGCCCACCCCGCCACAGCCCATTCCGTCACAGATTAAGCGAGGCGACATGCCAGCCGTTGTAGAGACCCTCGACACCGTCCAGTCCGTCACCCAGTCCGGCTACAAGTGGGGCTTCGAGACCGACATCGAGATGGACATGGCCCCCGTCGGGCTGAACGAGGACATCATCCGCCTGATCTCGGACCGCAAGGGCGAGCCGGAGTGGCTGCTCGCGTGGCGCCTGAAGGCCTACGCCGCGTGGCTCAAGATGGAGGAGCCCGACTGGAGCAAGCACAAGTACCCCCCCATCGACTACCAGGCCCTCCACTACTACGCCGCGCCGAAGAAGAAGGCCGGCCCGGCAAGTCTCGACGAGGTCGATCCCGAGCTGTTGCGCATGTACGAGAAGCTCGGCATCCCCCTGCGCGAGCAGGCCATGCTCGCCGGCGTCGAGGGCGCAGTCCAGCTCGACCCCGAGACCGCGGTCGGCCGCAACATTGCGGTCGACGCGGTGTTCGACAGCGTCTCCGTCGCCACCACCTTCAAGTCCACGCTTGCCAAGGCCGGCGTGATCTTCTGCCCGATCAGCGAGGCCGTGCGTGAGCACCCCGAGCTGGTGCGCCAGTATCTCGGCAGCGTCGTCCCCGCCGGCGACAACTACTTCGCCGCGCTCAACAGCGCCGTGTTCACCGACGGCTCCTTCGTGTTCATCCCCAAGGGCGTGCGCTGCCCGATGGAGCTAAGCACCTACTTCCGCATGAATGCCAAGAACACCGGCCAGTTCGAGCGCACCCTGATCATCGTCGAGGATGGCGGCTCCGTCAGCTACCTCGAGGGCTGCACCGCGCCGATGCGCGACGAGAACCAGCTGCACGCCGCCGTGGTCGAGCTGGTCGCCATGGACGACGCCACCATCAAGTACAGCACCGTCCAGAACTGGTTCCCCGGTGACGCCGAGGGCAAGGGCGGCATCTACAACTTCGTCACCAAGCGTGCCGCCTGTCGCGGTGCGCGCTCCAAGGTGTCGTGGACCCAGGTCGAGACCGGCTCGGCGATCACCTGGAAGTATCCGTCCTGCATCCTGATCGGCGAGGGCTCGGTGGGCGAGTTCTACTCGGTCGCCGTGACCAACAACCGCCAGATGGCCGACACCGGCACCAAGATGATCCACATCGGCAAGAACACCCGCTCCACGATCGTCTCCAAGGGCATCAGCGCCGGCCACTCCGACAACGTCTACCGCGGCTTGGTGCGCATGCAGCCCAAGGCGTCGGGCGCGCGCAACTTCACGCAGTGCGACAGCCTGCTGATCGGCGACAACTGCGGCGCCCACACCGTGCCTTACATCGAGAGCCGCAACCCCACCGCCAAGGTCGAGCACGAGGCCACCACCTCGCGCATCGCCGACGACCAGCTGTTCTACTGCCGCCAGCGCGGCCTTTCGGAGGAGGATGCCGTGGGCATGATCGTCAACGGGTTCTGCAAGGACGTGCTCAAGGAGCTGCCCATGGAGTTCGCTGTCGAGGCGCAGAAGCTGCTCGCCATCTCGCTCGAGGGGAGCGTCGGCTGATGCTCGAGATCCGCGACCTCGCCGCCTCGATCGCCATCGAGGGCGCCGAGCCCAAGCCTATCCTGCGCGGCATCAGCCTCGACCTGCCGCAGGGCGAGGTTCACGCCATCATGGGTCCCAACGGCTCCGGCAAGTCCACGTTGTCTTACGTCCTCTCCGGCCGCGACGACTACGAGGTGACCGGCGGCTCGGCCACCTTCAACGGCACCGACCTGCTCGCCCTGGAGCCTGAGGAGCGCGCCGCGCTGGGCGTGTTCCTCGCCTTCCAGGCCCCCGTCGAGCTGCCCGGCGTCGGCAACGCCAACTTCATGCGCACCGCGCTCAACGCCGTCCGCCGCGCCCGCGGCGAGCCGGAGCTGGACGCGGTTGCCTTCCTCAAGCTCGCCCGCGCCGAGGCCAAGCGCCTGTCGATGCCCGACGACATGCTCAAGCGCAACGTCAA
>CAXSER010000158.1:0-6783 GCA_964236315.1 uncultured Acetobacteraceae bacterium
GCTGGCGGGGGTCGCGGGGGATGCGGGGGCGGCGCTGACGGGGCGCGCGGCGATGTTCGGGCGGGGGAAGGCGGGGGAGTTCCTGCACCGGGACTGGGGGTGCGAGGGCGGGATACCGGCGGGGGTGTGGCGGCCGGCGGTGGGGCTGGCGGAGGGGATGGGGGAGACGGTGGCGTGGTGGCGGGTGCGGGGAGTGCGGGTGTGAAGGAGGGTCGGGCTCTCCGTCCGCCTGCCATTCCGATGGCCCGAGCGGGCCATCGGGACCTTTGGCAGGCCATGCCCGAACCCGCAAAGGGTACGAGGACCCTTTGGTCCCTTGACCCAGGGAAGGCGATCCAAGGGCCCAGCCCTTGGCGGAGTTCGAGGCGGAGCCTCGACCTTGCCTCCTATACGGCGGCGGCCTGGTAGCCCTCGGCCTGGATGGCCGCGATGACGGGGGCGACGTCGCAGGGGCCGGTGATGTCGACGGTGCCGGCGGCGAGGTCGACCGAGGTGTTGGCGTGCGGGGCGACGCTGGCGACGGCCTGGCGGATGGCGGTGACGCAGTGCTGGCAGGTCATGCCGGCAACCTTGAGGCGGAGCATGCGGCGTCCTTCCTGGCGGGGGGCGTACATGAGAGGGCCGCGGCCGGGCGGGTGCCCGGGCCGCGGCCCTGGTCGGCGCGCGGGGGTGGCGGAGGGCTAGAAGCCCTCGCGCTCCAGGCGCTTGCGCTCCATCTTGCGGGCGCGGCGGACGGCCTCGGCGGCCTCGCGGGCGCGGCGCTCGGACGGCTTCTCGTAGTGGCGGCGGAGCTTCATCTCGCGGAAGATGCCTTCGCGCTGCATCTTCTTCTTGAGCGCCTTGAGCGCCTGGTCGACATTGTTGTCACGAACAAGAACCTGCACTTGGCCGCCTTCTCCATCTGCTGTCTGGTTGTCCCGTGGACCGGGCGTGCCGGCAGGGCTCGACGTCCGGCGCTTGCCGGGGAAGCGGGGCGTATACCACGGTGTGCGCCGCTGGCAAAACATCTTCGAGGAGCCACCTGCCCCGCCATGGCCATCCTGAAGATCGCCCGAATGGGCCACCCCGTCCTGCTGCGGCGCTGCCTTCCGGTGGAGGACCCCGGGGCGCCGGAGATCCGCCGGCTGGTGGCGGACATGATCGAGACGATGGAGGACGCGGGCGGCATCGGGCTGGCGGCGCCGCAGGTGCACGTGGCGCTGCGGCTGTTCGTGTTCCGGGTGCCGGAGTCGCGGCTGGTGGCTGCGGCGAAGGACGCGGGCGGGACGGAGACGGACGGCGGGGAGGGGACGGGAGACGCGGACGGGGCGGGTCCGGGGGACGGCGCTGAGGCCGGGGATGGCGCGGGGGCGCGGGATGGGTCGAAGGTGCGGGCGGGGGTGGTCGGGCCGACGGTGCTGATCAACCCGGTGGTGGAGGCGCTGGACGAGGCGACGGTGCTGGGGTGGGAGGGGTGCCTGTCGATCCCGGGGATGCGGGCCGCGGTGCCCAGGCATGCGCGCGTGCGCTACAGCGGCGTGGACTGCGACGGGCGGGTGGTGTCGGCGGAGGCGGGCGGGCTGCACGCCGTGGTGGTGCAGCACGAGAACGACCATCTCGACGGGATGCTGTATCCCATGCGCATGACCGATTTCAGGCTGTTCGGGTTCCAGGAAGAGACGCTGCGCTTCGCGCCGGTGCTGCCGGGGGAGGCGTGAGCCGGTGGGGAGCGCGGACGTGACGGCGCCGGAGCGCTCGGCGGAGCGCGACGCGGCGATCGACGCGCTGCTCGGCGTGGTGCCGTTCGAGGGGTGGACGATGGCCGCGCTGCAGCGGGCGGCGGGGCCGGATGCGGACCTGCTGTTCCCCGGGGGGACGGCGGAGCTGGTCGAGGCGTACGTGGACCTGGCGGACCGGCGGGACGTGGAGGGGGCGGCGGCGCTCGGGCTGGAGGGGATGCGGGTGCCGGGGCGGGTGCGGGCGCTGGTCGCGGCGCGGCTGGCGCGGGAGAGGCCGCACCGCGAGGCGGTCGGGCGGGCGGTGGGGGTGCTGCTGGCCTCGCCGGGGCTGGCGGCGCGGTGCACGGCGCGAACGGTGGATTCGATCTGGTTCGCCGCCGGGGACGGGGCGGCGGACCTGTCGTGGTACACCAAGCGGCTGATCCTGGCGGGGGTGTACGGCAGCACGCTGCTGGTGTGGCTGGGGGACAGGTCGGAGGGGGACGCGGCGAGCCTGGCGTTCCTGGACCGCAGGCTGGGGGACGTGCGCAGGCTGGGGAAGGTGGTGGGGAGGAGGAAAAAAGGTTGAGGCTCCGCCTCAAACTCCGCCAGGGGCTGGGCCCTTGGATCGCCCTCTCTTAAGGAAGGGGTTTCCAAAGGCCCCTGGCCTTTGGCGGGTTCGGGCAGAGCCCGACCTCGCCTGCTGGCTGCCGGTTCACCTCCCGTAAAGCCGGGCGGCGTAGAACGGGCGTGTCTGGCCAGGGCGGCTGTCGCGGGCCATGGTGCGCCTGGCCTTCTCGCGCTTCCCCCCTGCCCTGCCGGGCACGGCTGCCATACGGAACCCTGCATGACCTCCACCCTGACCAGCACCGGCCTCGACGACGCCCATGCCCTGCGGGAGCGCCCGGCCGGCGCCCCGCTGAAGCCCGCGCTGCACGGCGCGCGGATCGTGCCGGTGATCCTGTCGGGCGGCACGGGGACGCGGCTGTGGCCTGTGTCGCGCGAGAGCTTCCCCAAGCAGCTCTGGCCGCTGGTGTCCGATCGCTCGCTGCTGCAGGAGACGGCGCTGCGCGGGGCGGGCGACCGCTTCGAGCCGCCGATCGTGGTGTGCAACAACGAGCACCGCTTCCTGATCGCGGAGCAGATGCGGGCCGCGGGGTTCGCCAACGCGCGGATCATGCTGGAGCCCGTGGGGCGCAACTCGGCGCCGGCGATCGCGGCGGCGGCGCTGCTGGTGGCGCAGGAGGACCCGGGCGCGGTGCTGTGGATGATGGCGGCGGACGCGTCGATCTCGCGCCACGAGGCGCTGGCCGAGGCGCTGGGGCTGGCGGTGGCGGCGGCGCAGAGCGGGCGCATCGTCACCTTCGGCATGAAGCCGACCCGCGCCGAGACGGGCTACGGCTACATCGAGGTCGGCGAGATGCTCGACGACGTCGACGGCGTGCACCTGCTGTCGCGCTTCATCGAGAAGCCGGACGCGGAGACCGCGGGGCAGATGGTGGCGAGCGGGCGGTTCCTGTGGAACTCGGGGATGTTCGTGTTCACCGCCGAGACGCTGCTCGAGGAGATGCAGCGCCATGCGCCGGACGTGCTGTCGGCGGTGCGGCGCGCGGTGGAGGCGCAGCACCGCGACCTGGACTTCATCCGGCTCGACCCGGAGGCGTTCGCGGCCTGCCCGGACATCAGCCTGGACTACGCGGTGGCCGAGCGCACCGGGCGCGCGGCGGTGGTGCCGGCCGACCTGGGGTGGTCCGACGTGGGCTCGTGGAGCGCGCTGTGGGAGCTGGGCGGGAAGGACGCGGACGGCAACGTCAGCGTGGGCGACGTGATCCTGGAGGGCGCGCAGGACTGCTACGCGCGCTCGGACGGGATGCTCACGGCGGTCGTCGGGCTCAAGGACGTGATCGTGGTCACGACGGAGGACGCGGTGCTGGCGATGCACCGCGACCGGGCGCAGGACGTGAAGAAGATCGTGAGCCGGCTGCGCGCGGCGGGGCGGGCGGAGGCGACGTCGCACAACATGAGCTACCGGCCCTGGGGGTTCTACGAGAGCCTGATCCAGGGCGACCGCTTCCAGGTCAAGCGCATCGTGGTCAAGCCGGGCGAGAAGCTCAGCCTGCAGAAGCATTTCCACCGCGCCGAGCACTGGGTGGTGGTGTCCGGCACGGCGCTGGTGGTGCGCGACCAGGAGCAGGTCATGCTGCGCGAGAACGAGAGCATCTACCTGCCGCTGGGCTGCGTGCACCGGCTGGAGAACCCGGGGCGCATCCCGCTCACGCTGATCGAGGTGCAGTCGGGGTCGTACCTCGGCGAGGACGACATCGTGCGGATCGAGGACACCTACGGGCGGAGCTGAGCTTCCGCGTCCGGTCGGCGGGCCGCGGCGGAGTGTCCGGGCGCACGGCGTCGTGACGCGCCGGGCGGGGGCTGCCGGGATGACAGGGGCCGGGGATCACGGATGCTCCGGCCGGCGGCGCGGGGTTTCCGCGGGATCGTTCCGGGACGCATGGACCCGGCTGCGCAGGGCGGGTGCGCGTGGGCGGGTCGCTGCGGGAGGCTTCGTATCCTTTCGTTGCCTTGATGTCGTTTGCAACCCCTGCGTGTTCCGCTAGGAGGCAGGTCGGCTGTCTGCCGCAGACGGGAACGCTCGTGACACGGTACTTCTTCGACTTCTTCGACGGCATCTGCTGGCGCAGGGACGGCCTCGGCCAGGAGATGGGCGACATCGACGATGTCGCCTGCGAGGCGAACGAGTCCCTCGTCGGCCTGTCGGCCGCCTTCCTGCCGAAGAGTGCGAGCGGGACCGTGTCGTTCTCGGTGAGGGACGACCTGGGGAACAAGGTGCTGCTGTCCACCATCACGCTGAGGACCGAGGTGACGGGGAGCAGGCTCGCGTTTCCCATGGAGGAGTGCCTGCGCCTGCTGACGATGTTCTGATCCCCAGGCCCGGCCCGCCGCGACGCGGCTGCCGGGATGCGGGTGTCGCCGGAGAATGTCCGGGCGTGGGCGGGGCCGGCCGCGCGGCAACGAGGGGTCGGGTCTCCGTCGGGCGCGGGGGTGGCGTGCGGCGCGACCCTGCGCGCGGGCCGGTTCGCGATCCGGCGGCACCACAGCGGGATACGGGGGCGGGGTGCGGCGTTGTGCCTGCGGGGCGTGCGGGCAGCCGGGCCCGGCACGGCGCGTCCAGGCACCATCGCTCCCTGCCCTGCCCCGCGCGCCGTGCCGGGGCACCCGGCCAGGCCGTCAACCACGAGGAGGACCCGGACCATGGACCAAGAGAGCGCCACCCCGCCGGGCGGGAGCATGACCCGCACCGCGCTGCCGTCCAGCCTGGTCGCGGAGCCGGCCGAGCTGATGTTCGTGACCCAGGCCGGGGAGCGGCGGGGCGAGATGCTGTACCGGCCGTTCGGGCGCAGCGGGGAGATGGTCTCGGCCATCGGCATGGGCGGGTTCCACCTCGGCAAGAAGGCGGTCAGCGACGCGGAGGCGGTGCGGCTGGTGCACGAGGGCGTCGATCGCGGCATCACCTTCATGGACAACTGCTGGGACTACAACGAGGGACGCTCGGAGCTGCGCATGGGCGTGGCGCTCGACCAGGGCGGCTACCGCGACCGCGTGTTCCTGATGTCGAAGATGGACGGGCGCACGAAGCAGGCGGCGGCGGACCAGATCGACACGTCGCTCAAGCGGCTGCGCACCGACCGAATCGACCTGGTGCAGCACCACGAGATCCTGCGCTACGACGACCCGGACCGGGTGTTCGCCGAGGGCGGCGCCATGGAGGCGTTCGTGGAAGCGAGGCAGGCGGGCAAGCTGCGCCACATCGGCTTCACCGGGCACAAGGACCCGCGCATCCACCTGCAGATGCTGGCCGTGGCCGCCGAGCGGGGGTTCGTGTTCGACTCGGTGCAGATGCCGCTCAACGTGATGGACGCGCATTTCCGCAGCTTCGCGCATCTCGTGCTGCCGCACCTGGTGGAGCAGGGCGTCGCGGTGCTGGGGATGAAGAGCTTCGCCGACAGCGTGCTGCTGAGGAGCGGGGCGCCGATCGAGCCGATCGAGTACCTGCACTACGCGATGAACCTGCCGACGTCGGTCGTGATCACCGGGATCGAGAGCCAGGGCGACCTGGACCAGGCGTTCGAGGCGGCGCGGACGTTCGCGCCGATGGGACGGGACGCGGTGGCGGAGCTGCTGTCGCGCTCGCGGCCGTATGCGCTGGAGGGCAAGTACGAGCTGTTCAAGACCAGCGCCACCTTCGACGGCACGGCGAGGAAGTCGGAGTGGCTCGGCGACGACCTCGACTCGGTGAAGGCGCTGGCGCCGACGATGGAGTAGGCGCGCGGGCCGGCCCGTGCCCCGGATGGGCGCGGGCCGGCCCGCCTGGCGGGGATCGGGTCGGCGGCTACTCGGCGGCCTCGGCCTGGGCGGGCTTGCGGCCGCGCTTCCTGGCCGGGGCGGGCGCCTCGGCCGGCTCCTCGCCGAGGGCGGCGGCGGCGGGCTTGCGGCCCAGGCCGATCGACTTGGCCAGGGCGGAGCGGCGCTCTGCGTAGCTGGGCGCCACCATGGGGTAGCTGGACGGCAGGCCCCAGCGCTCGCGGTAGGCGTCGGGCGTCAGGTTGTAGGACGTCATCAGATGCCGATTGAGCATCTTGAGCTTCTTGCCGTCCTCGAGGCAGACGATGTAGTCGGGGAACACCGACTTCTTGACCGCGACCGCAGGCTCGCGCTTCTCCGCGGCCTGTGCCGGGGCGGCCCCGAGCGTGGTCAGCGCCGTGTAGACCTGCTGGATCAGCGCCGGCAGGTCGGCGGCCTGCACCGAGTTGTTGGAGATGTGCGCGGAGACGATCCGCGCCACGTATTCCAGGGCGGGCGATGTGGCGCTGTCAGATGACATGATTGATCCAATACAGGGTGGTGCAGCCTGCTTACTGCATCAGGACGACTGATGTAAGCGGATTTGCAATCACCTTGGGCAGGCGCCGGCGCCGTCACTGCCGGAGTGCAGGAGAACGGGGCGGAGTCGCGTGCGCCCGGGTGGCGGCGGGGCGGGTCGCGGGCCGGGTCGCGGGGCGGGCGGGCGCGG
>CAXSER010000159.1:0-6700 GCA_964236315.1 uncultured Acetobacteraceae bacterium
CCAGCCGCGCCCGGCCTGCGGGCGGCGGACTTCGGCGTGGCCCTGATGGCGCACGTGCAGGGCGTGGGCGACCTGCCCGCCGACGCGCAGGGCTGGGCGGGGCGCGCGGGCAGCGGGGCGCCGGTGGAAGGCTTCTCGGTGTCCGTGGACGGCGTGGCCGCGGAGGAGATCGAGTACCAGGCGATCCTCGGCGACCAGTGGAACACGCCCTGGACCAGGGGCGGCGGCTTCTGCGGCAGCCGCGGCATGGCGCTGCCGATCCTGGGGTTCCGCGTGCGCCTGGCGGGCGCGGCCGCGGAGCGCCTGGAGTGTCGCTACTGGGGCGCGTTCGTCGGCCGCGGCGAGGTCGGGCCGCTGGGCGAGGGCGGCGCGTGCCAGGCCGGGCAGGCGTTCCTGGAGGCGCTGCGGATCGTGGTCGCGCCGCGCGGGACCATGCCTGAGGAGGCCAAGGCACCGCGCGGCCGGCGCGGCAGGCAAGGTTGAGGCTCCGCCTCAAACTCCGCCAGGGCGAGCCGCCCTGGACTGGCTTTACTTAGGAAGGCCGGTCCAGGGGCGGCTCGCCCCTGGCGGGTCCGGGCGTAGCTGGCCAAAGGTTCCGATGGCCCGCCTGGGCCGTTGGAATGGCCAGCGGAGGGAGAGCCCGGCCTTGCTGGCTTCAGAACGTCCCAGCGAACCGCTCCGGGATCGCCCAGAACTCCTCCGCGACCAGCCCCAAGTCGAGCCGGTAGAACTCCCCTGCCCGCGCGTGCTGCTCCCCCTCGATCCGCTGCAGCCAGTCGCGCAGCGGCGCCTCCCCCGGGTCGAGGCTGACGTCGGTGCGCGACGGCAGGTGCCCCACGCCGTACAGGAAGTCGTTGGTGAACTGCTCGTCGCCGATCGCCTGGTGCTCGTTGACGCCGGGGTGCGCGCGGGCCATGGCGCGCGTCTTGGCCAGCCGCCGCAGGCCGTGCTGCAGGTCGTGGCGGCGCAGGTGGAAGTTGAACAGCCGGTCGAAGCGGATCTCCGCGTCCGCGCTGTGGAAGCCGGGCTGCCAGCGCACGGGGCGGCGGATCATCGCCGGCTTGCACATCGGGCTGACGAAGCGCACCCAGCCGCGCTGCAGGCTGACCAGGCGCTGCGGGTCGATCTCCGGCTCCGTGCGCGGCGCGTGGTTCACGTCCAGCCCGATCGCCGTGACCACCGGCAGGTCGCAGCGCGCGCAGAACTCCGCGAGCCCCGACGCCACCAGCGGGTCGGCGACCAGCAGCTCGTCCACGTCGGTGTGGAACACCACGTCGTAGTAGGCCAGCAGCCCCGCGGCGACGTCGCTCACGCACGCGGCCCGCCTGGTCTCGTCGAGCGGGGTGCGCGGCATGCGGATGCGGCTCGCGCCGTCCAGCGAGTCGGTGCTGCCGTCGTCCGAGCCGTGGTCGATCACGAAGCAGTTCTCCGCCCCGAGCTGGCCCGCGTAGTGGCGCAGCCAGAGCGGCAGGAAATACGCCTCGTTCCAGCTCATCGTCAGGGCGGCGATCCGCACCATGCACCCTCCGGTTGCGGCCCGAGCCTATGCGCTGCGTCGGGGCGGGACAATGCCGGGTGCCGCCGCCGGCACCCCCGCCAGCCTACGGCGTCCCGGCCAGGAACGCCGCGATGTGCTCGTTGAGGAACCGCGCATCCTCCGGGCTGGCGCCCGCTCCCGCCGGGTGGCCCCACAGCGACGGGATCGGCACGAACTCGCAGTGCGGGATGAACACGGCCTCCGAGCGTGCGTCCTCGACCGGGAAGTACAGGTCCGTCGCCGACGGCATGTACAGCACCGGCGCCCGGATCGAGCCCAGCGCCGCCGCCAGGTCGCCCGCGAACGGCGCCGTCCCGCCGACGTCGTGCGCCTGCCACGTCCGCATCTGCGCGATCAGGTCGTTGGCGTCCGCGCCCGCGAAGAACTCGTGCGTCATCCGCGCCACCGCCTCGTGCAGCGTCGTGCCCGGCGGCTGGTCGCCGCGCCACAGCTCGCGCCGCCACCACTCCTGCGAGTACAGCCACCCCAGCCACACCAGCGCCGTCGCCTCGATCCCCCGCGTGGGCTCGGCCGCGTAGTCCCCGCCCGCGAACGCCGCGTCCGTCTCGATCGCCGCGATCTGCCCGTCCAGCCTGACGATGCCGTGCCCGTAGGTCCTCGCCGTGCCCGACGTCGCCACCACGCGGTCCATGAATCCCGGGTGGCTGACCGCCCACTGCAGCGCCTGCTGCGCCCCCATCGAGAACCCGATCACCGCGCGCAGATGGCGCACGCCGAGATGGTCCACCAGCAGCCGCCGCGCCGCCTCCACGTCGTCGCGGATCGCGATCGCGGGGAAACGCGGCCCGTGCAGCGGCTCGGCCGTGTTGCTCGGCGAGGACGAGCGCCCGTTGCCGAACATCCCCGTCGTGACCAGGAACAGCTTCCCCGGGTCGAGCGCCTTGCCCGGCCCGATCAGCCAGTCGTAGCCGTGCAGGTCCGCCATGTAGTGCGACGGCAGCAGCACCGCGTTGTCGCCCGCCGCGTTCAGCGTCCCGTACGTGCCATACACCACCCGCGCCTCGGGCAGCACCGCGCCGCCCTCCGTCGCGAAGCCCTCGATCGTGAACTCGTGGCGCACCGGCTCCTCCGGCGCGGGAGCCGCGGCGCCGACGGCGAGCAGGGCGGCGGCGGCCACAAGGCGCGCGGCGTTCGTCATGGTGTGGGTTCCCGGAAGGAAGCAGGGTTGAGGCTCTGCCTCAAACTCCGCCAAAGGCTCGCCTTTGGAAACCTGGACCTAAGTGAAGCCGGTCCAGGGGCGGCTCGCCCCTGGCGGGTCCGGGCAGAGCCCGGCCTTGCTTCCTACCCGCCACCCGCCCGAAACGCCGTCACGCTGTCCTGTATCCGGCGCAGCATCTCGCGCACGCCCAGCCCCGAGACGCCCGACATCACGAACACCTCCTGCCCCGACGCCTTCTCCAGCGCCTTCCTGCGCCGCGACAGCTCGGTGCCCGTCATCGCGTCCGCCTTGTTCAGCACGATCAGCTCCGGCTTCTCCGCCAGCCCGTCGCCGTAGGACTCCAGCTCCGTGCGCACCGTGCGCCACGCCCGCACCACCTGCCCCTGCGCCCCGTCCACCAGGTGCAGCAGCACCGCGCACCGCTCCACGTGCCCGAGGAACCGGTCGCCCAGCCCCGCGCCCTCGTGCGCCCCCTCGATCAGCCCGGGGATGTCGGCGAGCACGAACTCCTCCGTGTCCGACAGCCGGATCACGCCGAGCTGCGGGTGCAGCGTGGTGAACGGGTAGTCCGCGATCTTCGGCCGCGCCGCCGTGGTCGCCGCCAGGAACGTGCTCTTCCCCGCGTTCGGCAGCCCCACCAGCCCCGCATCCGCGATCAGCTTCAGCCGCAGCCAGATCCAGCGCTCCTCGCCCGGCCACCCCTTGTCCGCCCGCCTGGGCGCCCGGTTCGTGCTGGTCTTGAAATGCGCGTTGCCGTGCCCGCCGTCGCCGCCGCGGCACAGCACGATCCTGCGGCCGGGCGTGTCCAGGTCGGCGATCAGCGTCTCGTGGTCGTCGGCGATGATCTGCGTGCCGATCGGCACCCGGATCAGCACGTCCTCCGACGCCGCCCCGGTGCGGTCCGAGCCCGAGCCGTTGCCGCCCTTGCGCGCCCGGAAATGCTGCGTGTAGCGGAAGTCGATCAGCGTGTTCAGGTTCTCCACCGCCTCGACGATGATGTCCCCGCCGCGCCCGCCGTTGCCGCCGTCGGGGCCGCCGAACTCGATGAACCGCTCGCGGCGGAAGGCGATGATGCCGTCGCCGCCGTCGCCGGAACGGACGTAGATCTTGGCCTGGTCGAGGAACTTCATGGCGTCAGGGGCCTGGTAAAAGTCAGGAAGCAAGCCTGGGCTCTGCCCAGACCCGCCAAGGACCAGGGGTCCTTGGATCCCCATCCCTTGAGTAGAGGCGATCCAAGGGCCCAGCCCTTGGCGGAGCTCGAGGCAGAGCCTCGACCTTCCTTCACGCCCCGCAAACGACAAGGGGCCGGCTCGCGCCGACCCCCGAACTCCCAGCCGCGACGCCGCAGTCTACTCCGCCGCGACGGCGCCCGGCTCGACCGAGACGTGCACCCGGTCCTGCGCCCGGCGGGTGTACTTCACGATGCCCGCGATGAGCGCGAAGATCGTGTGGTCCTTGCCGAGGCCGACGTTGGCGCCGGGGATCCAGCGCGTGCCGCGCTGGCGGATGATGATGTTGCCGGGGATCACGGTCTCGCCGCCGAACTTCTTGAGCCCGAGGCGACGCCCCGCGGTGTCGCGACCGTTGCGGGACGAGCCGCCTGCCTTCTTGTGTGCCATCTCGCTCTCTCCTTCAGGCGTCGGGTGCTGTGTCGTGGGTGGGCGAGGCCTCGCTCATGCCGGCGGCCACCTCGTCGGAGGCGGCAGGGCCCTCGCCGCCGTCGTGGCCGCCCATCGCCTCGGCGACCGTGACGTGCCCGGGCTGCGCCTCTCCGGCCATGGTCGCCGCGACCTGGGACACGGGCGCGTTGGTCTCGGCGTGCTCGCCGCCGCCCATCTCCTCGGCGACCGTGACGTGCTCGGCCTGCGCCTCGCCGGCCATGGTCGCCGCGACCTGGGACACGGGCGCGCCGGACTCGCCGTGCGCCTCGGGTGCCGCCTCGGGCCCGGACGGGTGGGCCTCGGACGCGCCGGCCGGCGCCGCCGCGTGCGCCCCGCCGCCGATCTCGCCGATGCGCAGCACGGTGACGTGCTGGCGATGGCCGTTCTTGCGGCGGCTGTGCTGCCGGCGGCGCTTCTTGAAGATGATGATCTTGTCGAGCCGGTCCTGCGCCACGACGACGGCGCTCACCGAGGCGCCGGCGACCACCGGCGAGCCGATGGTCATGGCGCCCTCGCCGCCGACCGCGAGCACGTCGGTGAAGGTGATGGTCGAGCCCGGCTCGGCCTCCAGCTTCTCCACCTTGACGAGCAGGTTGGGGGTGACGCGGTACTGCTTCCCGCCGGTGCGGATCACTGCGAACATCTCTCGGCTCTCACTCTCTGCGGCCGGCCGGGGACGGCGCCGCGTGCATCATGGCATGGTTGGACGTCCACCCGCGCCCACGCCCGCCCGAGGCCCGGCCGGAGGCGCGAACGAGAAGCGGGCGGCGGGAATGCCCGTCGCCGGATGGCGTGCCCTACCGCTCCCCATCCGATGAGTCAATCCGCACGTCCGCCAGGCGCCGCGCCTTGCCGCCTGGCGCCCTCCTCCGGCGCCCCCCTCCGGCGCCCCCCGTGACCATGGCCTGCGGCCGGTCCGTGCCCCACGGCAGCGGCGCGGGCCTTCCTGCCTCCGTCCGGTGCGCGCCCTGCGTGTGGCACCGCCTTGCACCCGATGCCGGGCCCCGCCTATAACCCGCGCCTGCGCACCCGGCCCTGGCCGGGCGGCGTTGCGGAGAGGTGCCAGAGTGGTCGATCGGGGCGGTCTCGAAAACCGTTGTGCCTTCGCGGGTACCGTGGGTTCGAATCCCACCCTCTCCGCCAGCCCCCTTCCCGGCTGGCCCGCCCACTGTCGGCAGATCGCAGGCGGCTAGCGCCCCGGCAGCCCCGCCGCCTTCCCTGCGGCCCCGGCCCGCCCACGCATCCCGGATAGCTCCGGATGCCGCCCTGCCGGTGCCGGGATATGCGTCCCGGGCGGTGTCGCAAGCGACCGACGCCGGTGCAGCGACGGCAGCAGGTGCCCCGCGGGACGCATCAGGCTCAGTGCGACACCAGGGCGCAGCACGACCCCTGCAGCAGCACGTCACGGGTCACGCCGCCGAAGGCCCACTCCCGCAGCCGGGCGTGGCCGTAGGCGCCGGCAACGACGAGGCCCGCGCCCCGCTCCACGGCGAGCGAGGTCACACGGGCCGCGTCGTCGCCGGTCGAGAGCACGCCCTCGCCGTCCGCGCTGACGCCTTGCCGCCCGAGCCACTCCGCCACGTCGCGCACGCGCAGACGGGCCGCGTCCAGTTCGTCCGGCCCGGCGATCTCGACCACGCTGACGTGGCCGGCCAGCCTCAGGGCCGGCAGCGCGTCCGACGCCGCGCGGCGTGCCTCCGGCGTGTCCCTGGAGCACAGCAGGACCCGGTCAAGCTGCAGGCGGGCCGTGTCGCGCGGCACCACCAGCACCGGCCGCCCCGCCTGCATCACCAGGGCGCCGAGGTCGAGCTGGCGGGTGGCGTCGTGCCGCGCGTCGCCGGGTCCCGCCGTGAGCACGAGGTCCGCGCACCGGGCCTGTCGCGCCACGAAGTCGGCGATGGCGGCCGGGCCGACGCTCGAGCGCCACCCGAGGACCTCGGCGCGCGGGGCGAGCGCGTGGCGGAACTCCGCCTCCGCCCGCCCGATGTCCTCGAGCGTGGCGACGCGGTCCTCCTCGATGAGGCTGCCGAAGATGTAGTCCGCGTCGTAGAGGACCTGGATCGGCGTGCAGCCGACGACGCCGAAGACGCCGGCACCGCAGCGTTCCGCCAGGCCGGCGGCGGCCTCCAGCAGGCCGGTGTTCGGCCGGCCGGCCTCGAGGTGGACCATCAGGGTCTTGAACGTCATCGCATGTCTCCCGTTCGTTGTCGTTCCGCACCGTGTCCACGGTCGCCACCGGATGTCGGCAGGGACGGCCGCGGGCAGGTCGCATGGCCCAGGCCGCCTGTCCCTGCCGGGGCTCAGGGCGCCTGTCCCTGCCGG
>CAXSER010000160.1:0-6691 GCA_964236315.1 uncultured Acetobacteraceae bacterium
AGCCGGTGTCGGGGGCGTGGGTGCCGGCGGCGGGCGTGGCGGCGGCGGCGGGCGTGTCCGGGGCTTGGGTCATGGGGCCTCATGCTGGGCCTGGCGGGACGGCCATCCGTCCCGGTCCCGGCGGCCCGGGTGGTCAGGCACGGCCGGCGCAAGGGCGCGGGCGGGCCGTGCCGATCAACGGCGCACGGCGGCGGGAGTTCGCGGCGCGGCGTGGGCAGGGCCGTGCCGTGGCATGGGCGGAGGCCGGCGCCGGTGCCAGGGACAAGGTCGCGGCGCGGGCGGGGCCGTGCGCGCGGGCGGGGCCGTGCCCGCGGGCGGGCCGCGCGTCAGGCCAGGCGGTCGGCGAGCCCGGGGTTGCCGCCCATGGTGCGGGCCAGGCCGGCGGCGGTGTCGCCGCGGTCGTCGCGCAGCGCGGTGCTGGCGCCGGCCTGCAGCAGCAGGTCGACGATCCCCGTGCGGCCGAAGGCGGCGGCGACCATGAGCGCGGTCTGTCCGGACTCGTTGGCGGCATCGACCGCGGCGCCGGCCTCGATGAGCTGGCGGGCGACGGCGGCGTGGCCCTTGAACGCCACGCCGAGCAGGGCGGTGCTGCCGCGGGCGTCGCGCGCGTCCACCTGCGCGCCGCGCTCGAGCAGCAGCGCGACGGAGCGCTCCTGGCCGGCGTAGGCGGCGATCACCAGCGGCGGGAAGCCGCGCGGGTCGGGGGCCTCGCGGTCTATGCCGGCGTCGAGCATCCGCGCGGCCAAGTCGACGTCGCCCTGGCGCAGGGCGTCGAGGAACAGGGCGGCGATCTGCTCGGGGGTGTAGGCGGGGTCGGACATGGGAGGAGGATGCGGCGCAAGAGGCGGGCAGGCAAGCAAGGCCGGGCCCTGCCCGGACCCGCCAGGGCGAGCCGCCCTGGACCGGCCTCACTCAAGGAAGGCGATCCAGGGGCCCGGCCCTTTGCGGAGTTCGAGGCCCGTTCCCGGGGGTGGGGCCTCAACCTTGCTTCCCCGTGTTGCGGGTGCGAAGGTTTCGGGCTGCTGGACCCTTGCCGGACTGGACACCGCATGGCCGAATTCGACAACGTCGTGCAGGCGCTGTGGCGTGGCAGGAGCCCCTACGACGGGTTCGTCGCCGACCGGTTCAGGCCGGACCCGCAGGGCTGGAACTCGGACCACCCGTTCCTCGCCGACACGCTGCGCAAGGTCAGGCCGGGGCTCGTGATCGAGATCGGCGTGTGGAAGGGCGGCTCGACCATCCACATGGCCTCGGTGCTGCGCGACGCGGGGATCGACGGGGTGGTGCTGGCGGTCGACACCTGGCTCGGCAGCTGGGAGCACTGGCAGCAGGACGAGTGGTTCCCCAGCCTGCTGTGCCAGAACGGCTACCCGAGCATGTACTACACCTTCCTCGCCAACGTCGTGGCGGCGGGCGTCGCGGGCCACGTCCTGCCGCTGCCGCAGGATTCGGCGAACGCCGCGTTCGTGGCGCTGTACCGCGGGCTGCGGCCGCAGGTGGTGCACATCGACGCCGGCCACGACTACGAGGCGGTGATGGCGGACCTGAAGCGCTGGTGGCTGCTGCTGGCGCCGGGCGGGGTGCTGATCGCCGACGACTACGACCCCGAGGGCAAGGTGTGGCCGACCGTGCGCGACGCGGTGGACACCTTCCTGCGCGAGACGCCGCACCGCGACTTCGAGGCGCTGCCGTACAAGGCGCGGTTCACCAAGCCGTAGGCAAGGAAGGCCAGGGGCGCTGCCCCTGGACCCCGCCAAGGGCCGGGCCCTTGGATCGCCTTCTCTTAGGCAAATGGGATCAAAGGGTCCTCGGATCCTTTGCGGGTCTGGGCAGAGCCCAGGCTTACTTCCCTTGCGGCGGGGCGATGCGGAACAGCGCCCAGGGTCCCTTCTGCGCGCTGCCCTTCTCGTGGAACTGCGCCATGTCCTGGATGTGCGAGGCCGTGACGTAGATCGCGCCGTCCGCGCCCTCGGCCAGGCTGTCGGGCCAGCGCAGGCGGGGGTCGGTGGCCACCGTCGTCAGGGTGCCGTCGGGCGCGCGCATCCGCACCGCGTTGTTGGCGGGATCGGTGATGAACAGGTCGCCCTTCGCGTTCATCCACAGGCCGTCGGCGACGTTGGTGGTGCCGAGCGTCTCGACGCGGCCGGCCACGTCGGCGGCGGGCGTCAGCAGGGCGGAGGTGGGCACGCGGTAGAGCGTGGTGCCGACCAGGTCCTGCCAGTAGAGGTACTCGCCCTTCGCGTCGAGCGCGATGCCGTCGGCGGCGAAGGCGGGGATGCGGTGGTCGGGGCGGCGCAGCTCGCGGCCGTCGGCGTGGGGGACGACGCCGGGCTGCGGCTGGGTGCGCGGGTCGCCGTCGAGCACGCGGCGCGCGGTGCCGGCGGCAACGTCGACCACGACCAGCGCGCCCTTCTGCCCGGAGTCGGTGAGGAAGGCGTGGGCGCCGTCGGGGCTGACGCGGACGTCGTTCATGTAGGAGCCCTGCGGCGCCACCGTGTCGTCGAGCAGGATGGTTTTCACGACCTTGTTGGTGGCGAGGTCGATCTTCACGATCTTGGGACCGCCGGGCCTGGTGAACTCGTTGCCGGGGGCGGCGGGGTCGACCACCCACAGGAAGCCCTGCGGGTCCACGGTCACGCTCTGCACGCAGACGAAGTGGTCGCCCACGGAGGAGGGGTGGAGGTTGCTCCAGCTGTTCCAGGCGGCGTCGGGGTAGGGCCTGAGCGTGCCGTCCTTCATCACCTCGGCGACGGAGACGGGCACGTCCTTCTCCCAGCGCGGGAAGTTCACGAAGGTGCGGCCGTCCCTGGCGACGGCGACGCCGGTGACCTGGCCGTCGAAGGCGTGGACCTGCTGCAGGGGGGGCGGGGCGGCGAGGGCGCTGGTCGAGGCGAGGAGGAGGGCGGCGAGGAGGGGGCGCATGGCGGGGGCTTTCAGCGGAAGGCAGGGAAGGCCAGGGCTCTGTCCTGGACCCGCTGGGGGCGAGCGCCCCCAGACCCGCGATTGATTCGGGCCGGAGGCACGGGACGCGGGGGATGTGCCGCCGGCCCGAAGGAGTGGTTTCCAAAGGCGAGCCTTTGGCGGGGTCCAGGGGCAGAGCCCCTGGCCTTGCTTCCTAGTCCGGGACGTCGGCGAGGGTCTCGGGTTCCTGCGGCGCGACGCCGTTGCGGGTGTGGCGGAAGTCGGAAAGCGCTGCGTAGGTCTGCAGGCGCGCGCGCATCAGGGAGCCGAGCGGGCGGTGCGCGGCCAGGCTGTGCGCGGGGCGGAAGGACATCGCGTCGTCCATGAAGGCCTGGCGCGCGGGGCCGTATGCGTCCTGCGCGGGCAGGGTGATGCGGGCGACGGTGACGTAGGGGCTCTCGGATTCGGGCCAGATCACGCTGGCGTCCTCGACCGGCATGGCGGCGAGGTCGCCGCACAGCTGGGCGCGCAGCTCGTAGGTGGCGCCGTGGTCGCGCAGGAAGGCGACGGTGGCGTGGCGCAGGGCGTCGGGGTCGGTGGCGACGGGGAGCGAGGTTTCGGCCAGGGCGAGCTGCTCCGGGGCGGCGGGGAAGGCGGCGACCTTGGCCACGTAGTCGCCGAAGCGCAGGGGGGCCTGGCTGTGGTAGGTCTCGGCGAGGGGGTGGATCGGGGGGTGGCCGAAGAAGTCGAGCGTGCCGCTGGGGGCGCCGATGGCGCCGAGCACGGCGTTGGCGGCGCGCGCGGCGGTGGAGGCGGCGGCCTTGAGGGCGGCGGGCAGCGGGGTCGCGGGTTCCAGCTGCTTCATGCTCTTGAGGAAGCCGGCGGCGTCGGGCTGGGGGAAGGCGGGGCCGGAGGCGAGCACGAAGTCCTGGGTGCGGGCGTCGTGGCCGGGGAGCATCTCGCCGTCGACGCCGAGGACCTTGATCGCCATGCCGCGGTGGGTGGCGACGCTGTCGGGCAGGATCTCGCCGGGGCCGTTGGCGAGGCGGACCAACACCTCGTGCGTGCCGGGCGCGGCGAACAGGCCCTGGCGGTAGGGCTCGGGCAGGTTCGGCAGGATCTCCAGGGTGCCCTTGAGCAGGCCGTGGCTCTTGGCGTGCGAGGCGCGGACGGCGTGGCTGCAGCGGGCGGCGACGATCCCGCTCTCGTGGGTCATGGAGGCGATGATGTCGTCGATCGCCCGCTGCTCGCCGTCGGGGATGCGTTCGAGGGAGTCCTGGTAGCGGACGAAGCTGGTCGCGGGCATGGGGGCTCCTGGAGGAAGGAAGGCCAGGGGCTCTGCCCCTGGACCCCGCCAAAGGCCGAGCCTTTGGAATCCTTGACTTGAGTGAGGCCGGTCCAGGGGCGGCTCGCCCCTGGCGGGTCCGGGCAGCGCCCGGGCTTGCTTCCTACAGCAGCTTGTCCAGCGTGATCGGCAGGTCGCGGACGCGCTTTCCGGTGGCGTGGAACACCGCGTTGGCGATGGCGGCTGCGGTGCCGCAGATGCCGATCTCGCCGAGGCCCTTGACGCCGAGGGGGCTGGTTTTGCTGTCGGGCTCGTCGACGAAGATCACGTCGATGTCGGTGATGTCGGCGCACACCGGCACGTGGTACTCGGCGAGGTTGTGGTTCATGAAGCGGCCCAGGTTGGGGTCGTTCAGGGCCTCCTCGTGGGTGGCCATGCCGATGCCGAAGACGACGCCGCCGATGATCTGGCTGCGCGCGGTGCGGGGGTTGAGGATGCGGCCGGCGCAGATGGCGTCGACGATGCGGGTGACGCGGAGCTGGCCCAGCGTCTCGTCGACGCGGACCTCGGCGAACACGGCGGAGTGGGTGTACGAGGAGTAGCCCTTGGAGACGGAGGCGTCGGGATGGATGGTCTCCTCGGCGTGCACCTTGTCGACGCCGGCGGCGGCCATGGCGGCGGCGTAGCTCAGGCGGACGGCGCGGTCGGCGGCGAGCGCGAGGTGGCCGCCCTCGAACACCACGTCGTCGGGGGAGGCGTGGGCGAAGCGGGCGCCGGGGGCCTTGGCGGCGTATTTCAGCAGGGTGGCGCGGACGGCGAAGCAGGCGGCCTGCACGGCGGCGCCGGAGGAGGCGGCGGTCCAGGAGCCGCCCTCCAGGGGCGCTGCGGGCAGGTCGGTGTCGCCGAGCTTCACGGTGACGGCGTCCATGCCGAGGCCGAGCGCGTCGGCGGCGATCTGGGTCAGGATGGTGTAGGTGCCGGTGCCGATGTCGGCGGTGGCGTTGGCGACGACCAGGCGGCCGTCGGGGGTCAGGGTGGCCGAGGCGGAGGTCTTCATCACCTTGGCGTCCCAGGCGCCGGTGGCCATGCCCCAGCCGACCAGCTCGCGGCCCTCGGTCATGGAGCGCGGCTCGGGGGTGCGGCGCGACCAGCCGAAGCGCTCGGCGCCGAGGCGGTAGGCGTCGCGCAGGGCCTTGCTGGTGTAGGGCTTGCCCTCGTTCTGGTCGGCGTCGGCGTAGTTGCGCAGGCGCAGCTCGAGGGGGTCGACGTGCAGGCGGTGGGCCAGCTCGTCGAGCGCGCTCTCGAAGGCGAACTGGCCGGTGGGGGCGCCCGGCGCGCGCATGTCGGAGGGGGTGTAGCGGTCGAGCTTGACCAGCTTGTAGTCGAGCTCGACGTTGTCGCACTGCGCGACCAGGCCGGTCCAGTTGACCACGACCTCCTGGTAGTCCTCGAAGGTCGAGGTCTCGGCGATGGCCTCGTGGCGGATGGCGTTGAGCACGCCGTCCTGGCGCGCGCCCAGCTCGACGGTCTGGATGGTCTCCGGGCGGTGGCCGAAGGTGAACATCTGGTCGCGGGTCAGCACCACGCGCACGGAGCGCTCCAGCTGCAGGCTGGCGAGCACGGCAAGGGTGAGCTGGTACTGCGGGCGCAGGCCGGAGCCAAAGCCGCCGCCGACGTAGGGGGTGACGACGCGCACGTCGGACTTGCCCAGCCCGAACACGCTGGTGACGTAGGCCTGGGTGTTGGCCACGCCCTGGATCTTGTCGTGGATGGTGATCTTTCCGTCGCCTTCCCAGACGACGGTGGTGGCGTGCGGCTCCATCGGGTTGTGGAACTCGGCGGGCTGGTAGTACTCGCCCTCGACGCGGATCGGGCTCTCGCCGAGCACGCCCGGGGCGTCGCCGCGCGGCTTCGGCGGGGGCGTGATGCCGGAGCGCTTCTTCGGCGGCACGTAGGCGTCGCCGCGGGCGGCGAACAGGTCGGTGTGGGACTCCTCCGCCTCGTACGTGGCGGAGACGAGGGTGGCGGCGTGGCGGGCGGCCTCGAAGGTGTCGGCGACGACGAGGGCGATGGGCTGTCCGCTGTAGACGATGCGGTCGTCGTGCAGGGCGCGGAACGGCGCGCCGGGCGGGGCGACCTCGTCGCGCCAGGAGGCGTCGCGCCAGGCGGTGCGCTTGCGGTTCTCGTGGGTGAGCACCTCGACCACGCCGGGCACCGCCTTCGCGGCGGCGGTGTCGAGGCGGGCGATGCGGCCGCGGGCGATGCTGCCGGAGACGACGACGCCGTGCAGCAGGCCGTCGGCGGCGAACTCGCCGGCGTAGCGGGCAGCGCCGGTGACCTTGGCGCGGCCGTCGACGCGGCGGGCGGGGGTGCCGACGAAAGGCTCGATGGTGGCGGACATGGGGGTCGTCCTTGTCTGGGCGGCGGCGAAGCAAGGTCGAGGCTCTGCCTCAAACTCCGCCAAAGGCTCGCCTTTGGAATCCATTGCTTAAGTGAGGCCGGTCC
>CAXSER010000161.1:0-6601 GCA_964236315.1 uncultured Acetobacteraceae bacterium
CGCCGCGGTGTCCACCTCCGCCAGCCGCTCGAACCGCGCCGACTGCGACGCCGGCGTCAGCGCCGCCGACCACGCCGCCAGGAACGCCGCCTCCGCCGCCGGGTCGTCCAGCCCGGCCTGCCAGGCCGCCCGCGCCGACTCCGCCGCCAGGGCCGGCTGCCCCGCCCGCGCCTGCGCCTCCGCGCACCGCAGCAGCGCCGCCGCCGTCCCCGCCAGCCCCTGCGCGCACAGCGGCAGCACCACCTCGTCCGATCCCGCCGCCGCGATCCCGTCCGACAGCCGCCGCCCGATCAGCGGCCGGTTCGGCCACTCCGGGTTCTGCGCGAGGAACTCGGCCGCCACCCGCGGGTCGACGGCGCCCGCCCGGTCCGCGACCAGCCGAAGGTATGTGGCCAGCCGCGGCGCCAGCGGGTCCGCCGAGCCCGCCGCGGCCCCCGCCCAGCGCTCCGTGCCCGGGGTGGCGGCCACGGGGTCGGAGACGGCGGGGACGACCTGGGCGCGCGCGCAGCCCAGGACGGCGACGGCAAGCAGGAAGGAGGGGAGGGCGCACTTCACGCGGACGAGCATACAGGGGCGGGCGGGGGCGGGAAGGAAGCAAGGTCGAGGCTCTGCCTCGAACTCCGCCAAAGGCTCGCCTTTGGAAACCTGACTTCAGGGGTTTTTCCCAGGGAGATGGGGCGGCTAGGCGAACGACGCGCCGCCGAGGCTGGCCACGCCGGTCAGGGTGATGCGCGTGTTGTCCGCCAGCGTGAGCACCGTGCTGCCGCCCACGGCCTGGCTGCCCGTCACGCCCGCCTGCACCCCGCCGCCGAACCCGCGCAGCGACAGCCGGTCCGTGCCGACCTTGACCCCGTCGACCACGTCCGTGCCGCCGCCCTGGCCGTTGAGGAACACCAGGGTGTTGGCGCCAAGCCCCGCCTGGATCGTGGCCTGGCCGCTGCCGCCCTGCACGAAGGCGTCGCCTGTCCCGGTGACGATGACGTCCGCGCCGCTGCCGGCGTCGAGCAGGGTCAGGCCGGCGCCGCCGAACATCGTGGCCGCCCCGCTGCCGGCCACCACGGTGTCGCTCAGCCCGCCCGCGACCAGGACGTCGGCCCCCGTGCCGCCGTAGATCATCGCGCCCGTGCCGATCCCGTACGAGCCCCTGGTCTCGCCCGCGCTGGTCAGCGTCTCGTTGCCTGCTCCGGCGACGAGCAGGTCGCCGCCGCTGTTGCCCACCAGCAGGTCGCCCACGCCGCCGCCGATGAAGGTGCTGCCGGTCACCGAACCGAACGGGCCGACCAGGCTGGGATCGCCCACCGTGCTGACCATCAGGTTGTGGCCGGCGCTGCCGCCGGTGACGTCGTTGCGGCCGCCGAACACGGTGACGCTGCCGGTGCCGCCGAGCACCAGGCCGCCGCCGGCGTCGTCGCCGTTGCCGCCGATCACCGTGGAACGCCCGGCGCCGTTGATGAAAGTAAGCTGCACCGGGTTGAACAGCGCCGCGTTCGGCCCGCTGATCAGGGTGCCGCTGCTGCTCTCCAGGACCAGCAGCGAGGAGTCCGTGTTGGTGACATCCGTGGCCGAGGCCGTGAACACGCCGGGCGGCAGGCCCGTCACCGTGATCGGCTGCGCCACCACCGCGCCGGCATCCACGACCAGGCCGGCGCCGGCCTGCAGCGTGATTGCCCCGCCGCCCGCGGCGCCCGCCGAGGCAAGCTCCAGCGTCTCGCCGAACAGCACGCTGATCCCCGCCGGCAGCGTGTCCGCGCCGGCCAGGGCCAGGGTGCCGAAGCCCGTCTCGAACGCGCCGGCAAAGGCGTCGCCGGGCGGCGCGGGCACGATGTCGCCCACCACCAGCGCGCCGCCGGACACCGGGCCGGCCAGGACGAATCGCTGACCGTTGCCGTTGCCGGCCAGCAGCGTGCCGCTCCCCGAGATCCCCACCGCGCCGCCCACCACCGCGTCTCCGAACGCCGAGAGCGTGCCGCCCGCCAGCACCACCGGCCCCGACAGCGTCGCCGCGGACAGCGAGAGCCGTGCGCCCGCCTGCAGCGTCACTCCCGCGGCCCCGGCCGAGAGCACCGCGCCGTCGTCCACGTCCAGCGCCGTGCCCGCCGTGAGCACCAGCCCCGTGCTGCTGCTCCACGCAGCCCCGGGGCCGCCCAGCACCACGTGCGGCGTCTGGTCGGCCTTGGCCGTGCCGTCCAGCGTGGTCGCGCCCGGACGGATGATCCCCACCGAGTCCGCGACCGTGCCGGCGAAGGTCAGGGGATCGGCCACGATCACCGTGCCCGCCACGCCGGCGCCGGACACCGTCTCGCCCGAGCCGTCCGTCGGGGCCGTGGCACCCGGCGCAAGGCCCGCCGCGGCCACGAAGTCGTCGAACACCGCGGTGTCGCCCGGACCCGGCACGCCCGTCGACCAGTTCGCCGCACTCGTCCAGGGTCCGGAGGCCGCGGTCCAGCTGGTGACGGTCACGCGGCATGCTCCGTGTCTGTGGCACGAGCCGGCCGCGCCGGGCACACGCCAGGCGGGCAGGACGGTCGTCGAGCCTGCGCCATGCGCGCCGTCCTGTCGCGCCGATTCAATCGGCCGGCACGCGGGCCGTTCCCGCGGGCGGTGCCCGCGTCGGGCGGCGGCCGCCTTGCTTGCGTCCGCCCCCCGCGCTGCCTAGTTTTCCGGCCGACAAGCGGTGGAGTGCGTGCCATGTTCAGAGGGTCGTTCGTCGCCCTGGTCACCCCGATGCGGGCCGACGGCTCGGTGGACGAGCGCGCTTTGGCCGGGTTCGTCGAGTGGCAGATCGCCCAGGGGTCCGACGGCCTGGTCCCGGTCGGGACGACGGGCGAGAGCGCCACGCTGAGCCACGCCGAGCACCGCCGCGTCGTCGAGGTCACGGTCGAGGTCGCCGCCGGCCGCGTGCCGGTGATGGCGGGCGCCGGGAGCAACAGCACCGCAGAGGCGATCGAGCTGGTGCGCCATGCCCGCGACGCCGGGGCGGCCGCCGCGCTGGTGGTCACGCCGTACTACAACAAGCCGACCCAGGAAGGGCTGTTCCTGCACTACACCGCGATCGCCGACGCGGTGGACCTGCCGATCGTGATCTACAACATCCCGCCGCGCAGCGTCGTCGACATGACGCCCGAGACCATGGGCCGCCTGTCGCGCCACCCCAACATCGTCGGCGTCAAGGACGCCACCGCCAGCCTGACCCGGCCGCTGCATACCCGCATCGCCTGCGGGGCGGACTTCTGCCAGATGTCGGGCGAGGACCACACGGTGCTGCCGTTCCTGGCCGCGGGCGGCCACGGCTGCATCTCGGTGACCGCCAACATCGCGCCGCGGCAGTGCGCCGAGCTGCACCGGCTGTGGGCCGACGGGCGCATCGCCGAGGCGATCGCGGCGCAGGACCGCCTGGTGGCGTTGCACGACGCCATGTTCGCGGAGAGCAATCCCGCGCCGGCGAAGTATGCCGCCAGCCTGCTCGGGCACGGCACGGAGCGCTGCCGCCTGCCGCTGGCGCCGCTGACGGAGCCGACGCGCGAGCGCGTGCGCGCCGCCATGGCCGGGCTCGGGCTGATCGGGGCGCAGCGGGCAGGGCAGGGCGTGCCGGCCCGCGCGGGGGCCTGAGCATGGCGACCACGACGAAGAAGAGCGGCCTGATCTCGCACGGCATCGCCGCGCAGAACCGCAAGGCGCGCTTCGACTACACCATCAAGGAGACGGTGGAGGCGGGGATGGTGCTCTACGGCCCGGAGGTGAAGTCGCTGCGCCACGGCCGCGCCACCATCACCGAGGCCTGGGCCGGCGAGCGCGACGGCGAGCTGTTCCTGTTCAACGCCTACATCCCCGAGTACCAGGGCGGTGTGCTGTCGAAGTTCGACGTGCGGGCGCCGCGCAAGCTGCTGCTGCACAGGAAGCAGATCGACAAGCTGCTCGGCGCCGCCAACCGCGACGGGGCGACGCTGGTGCCGCTCGACATCCACTTCAACGAGCGCGGGGTGGCCAAGGTGCTGATCGGCGTCGGCGAGGGGCGCAAGAAGGCGGACAAGCGGCATGCCATCGCCGCGCGGGACTGGGCGCGCGACAAGGCGCGGGTGCTGCGCAACAGGGGGTAGCGCGGCGCCGCGGCCGGGAGTGGCCCACCGCCACAGCCAGGGCGGGGTGGCAGACCTCTGCCGTGCCTGTCTCAGCCCCGCGGCCGCTCCAGCTGCCAGCGCAGGTGGGCCCGCACCGCAGGCCACTCCGAGGCGATGATGCTGTAGCAGCACGTGTCGCGCACCGTGCCGTCGCGCGCCCATTGGTGGCTGCGCAGCACCCCGTCCAGCTTCGCGCCCAGCCGCTCGATCGCGCGCCGGCTCTGCAGGTTCAGGACGTGCGTGCGCAGCTCCACCGCGATGCACCCGAGCGTGTCGAACGCGTGCGCGAGCAGCAGCAGCTTGGCCTCCGTGTTCAGCGCCGTGCCCTGCACCCCGCGCGCATACCAGGTCGAGCCGATCTCCACCCGGCGGTTCACCGCGTCGACGTTCATGAACGTGGTCATCCCCGCGACCCGGCCCGACGGCCGCTCGATCACCGTGAACGCCACCATGCCCCCCGTCGCCTGCAGCGCGAGCCGGCGCGCGATCTCCGCCGCCATCCCCTCCGGCGCCGGCACGCTCGTGTACCACAGCCGCCACAGTTCGCCGTCCCGCGACGCCTCGACCAGCGCGTCGTGGTGCTCCGCCGCGAGGGGCACGAGGCCGACCGCGCGCCCCTCCAGCGTCACCGGCCCGATCCGGACCGTCCCGTCTTCCGCCACCTGCTCCATGCCGTCCCTCCGCGAGTCCCGTCGTCCACACTCCTGGCCCTCCCCTTGCCGCGCAAGCCTGCCGCGACCCACGGCCGTCCGGCCTCGCGCAGGCGCCTTGCCTTGCGCACCCGCCGCGCGCCACAAGCAGCGCCACAGCCCGCATGCCCCGAGGACCCCGCGAATGTCCGACGACACCCCCTCGAAGCGCGACAAGCTCCTCGCCCGCAAGGCCGAGTGGGCGGAGTCCGGCCGCGCCCTGACCGGCACCCACGCCGATCCCGCGCGCGACCGCCTGCCGCCCGGCCAGCACCTGACCCGCGACTGGCCCGTCCTCGACCTCGGCGAGCAGCCGGAGATCGACCCGGCGGAGTACCGCCTGCGCGTCGACGGCACCGTGGAGCGGCGCCTGGAGCTGTCGCTGGCGGAACTGCTCGCGCTGGGCGAGACGGAGAGCGTGTCGGACATGCACTGCGTCACGACGTGGTCGCGCTACGACAACCACTGGCGCGGCGTGGCGGCGCGCACGCTGATCGAGGCCGCCGGCGTGCTGCCCGACACGCGCCACGTGATCCTGCACAGCCACGACGGCTACACGACCAACATGCGCCTCGACCAGTTCGACCAGCCCGACGTGCTGCTGGTCCATGCGTGGGAGGGAAAGCCGATCAGCCGGCAGCATGGCGGGCCGGTGCGTGTCCTGGTGCCGCGGCTGTACCTGTGGAAGTCGGCGAAGTGGGTGCGGCGCGTGCAGTTCGCGCCGGCGGACCACAGGGGGTTCTGGGAGACGCGGGGCTACAACAACAACGCGGACCCGTGGGCGGAGGAGCGCTACAGCTAGGAAGCAAGGTTGGGCTCTGCCCAAACCCGCCAAAGGCTGGGCCTTTGGAATGCCTTCTCCTAAGTATAGGATTCCAAAGGCGAGCCTTTGGCGGAGTTTGAGGCAGAGCCTCAATCTTGCTTGCTGCTACCGCACCAGCCGGTACGCCGTCCCCACCAGGTCGAACAGGTCGATGACCCGCGCGACGTAGTGGTCGTGCACCGCGTAGGCCGGCGCGGCCGGGTCCGCGACCTGGCGCTCCAGCGCGTCGATCATGCGCCCGAGCCTGCGCGCGTGCAGGCCGAGGCGGCGCTGCACGGGGTCGGTCAGCACTCCGGAGAACGCGGAGAACGCGGTGGCCGCCAGCGCCAGCCCGCCGGTCATGCCCGCGACCAGGGCCAGCGACGGCGCCGCCGGGAACAGCCCGTAGTACACGCCGCCCAGGCCGGAGCCGAGCGGGAAGGCGGACACCGCCGCCTGCTGCGCCACGATGGCCGCGAGGCTCGGGCCGAGGGTGGCGACGCCCGGCGTCAGCTTGCCTGCGGCCAGCGCGCCGGTGCCCAGGGTGAGCAGGCCGGTGGCGATCTCGGCGGCGGCCGCCCGCGTGCCGCCGTACTCGCCCAGGGTCTCCTCCAGCCGTGCGCGGAATGCCGGGTCCTCGCCGCGCTGGCCGATCGCGGCCAGCATGCGCGCCAGCGGCTCGCCCACGCCCGGCTGGGCCAGGATCGCGGCGCCGAGCGCGTCGGCTGTGCTCGTGCGGCCGGGCTGGGCGGCGGGCAGCTCCAGCAGCTCGGTGGTCACCAGCCACTCGATCTCGCGCGCCACGTCGGTGGGACTCTGCAGCGGCAGGGCGTCCAGGCGGCGTGCGGCGGCCGGGGCGCCGGCGCGGCGTGCCAGGCCGGCGGCGAGGCGGACGGCGACCTGCGGCACGGCCATGACCAGGTTCGCCGGCGCGCGGGCGAGGTCCCAGCCGAGCGCCGCCCTGTGCAGCCCCGCCGAGCCGTGCAGGGTGA
>CAXSER010000162.1:0-6590 GCA_964236315.1 uncultured Acetobacteraceae bacterium
CTGGCATCCGCCCCCGTGGCGGCTCAGTCCTTCTTGACGGCGTCGCGCACGGTGTCCTTGGCGCCGCCGACGGCGGACTCCGCGTGGCCCATCGCCTTGTCGGCCACGCCCTCGGCCTGCAGCTTCTCGTCGCCCGTCAGCTTGCCGAGGCCCTCCTTGACGGCGCCCTTCATCTTGTCCACGGCACCCGTCACGCGGTTCTCGTCGACCATCGTCATCTCCCTCGCGGCATGATCGCCGCTTCATCCCGAACGAGGCCCCGACACCCGGGTTCCGCGCCCACGCCCCGGGCCCGGCCCGCCCGGGCGACGCCGGCGAAGCGGCCGTGTCCCCGAAACGTCCGCGATCCGTCACCCCCGCGTCATCGCCGGCCGCTACGGCGGTGGGAACGAACGGGAGGACACCATGCGCCACGGGTCGACGAGGCTCGCAGCCTGCGCGCTGCTGGCCGCCTCATTCTGCACGACAACCGCGCGGGCCGCCGACCAGACGGTGCCCGGCGCCGGCAACGCGCAGGCCACCGCCACGGCGTCTCGCTCCCCGCTGGTGGCCAGCGCCCTGCTGCGCCTGCAGGAGCAGATCTCCACCACGACCGACCGCCGGCTGCGCGTGCAGACCGAGGACGCGCTGTTCAACCCGCAGACGTGCATCCAGCACCGCGCCGGCCTGACCGCCACGACGAAGTCCGCCATCCTCGCCCGCCTGCTGGCCGCCGGGCTGTACAGCCCCGCCGACGCGGCGGCCTTCCCCGGCGGCGCCATGGCCGGCATCTTCCCCCCGGTGCGCGACGACGGCCGCGCCTGCCCGCACCTGCCGCAGGGCTTCGGCGTGGCGCCTGGCAGCAACTTCGGCGGCCACCAGTCCTTCCCCGGCGGCCTCGCGGTCCACGAGTCGTTCAACCTGTCCAGCGCCGCCAGCTTCGACGAGAACTACAAGCTGGCCTACGGTCTGCCGGGCTTCGACGGCCTGCCGCGCATGGCGCCGCTGCCCCCGTTCGGCCCGCGCGACGCCGCCCGCCGCAGCGACCTGGTGATCGCGCGCGACACCGTCCTGCTGGCGCCGATGTGGCACGACTGGGCCAAGACGCTGGTGTTCCAGTGGAACGCCGACGGCACCGAGTTCGCCGAGTTCAGCTTCGGCGGCAACGGCCTGTCCGACAGCAACGGCGCCGCCGGCGACAGCCGTACCGGCGGCCACCACATCCTCAGCCTCGCCGAGTCGATCGCGCGCAACCTGCCCGCGCCCTTCGTCATCGCCCAGGCCTCCGCCCACAGCGCCCCCACCCTGGGCAGCGAGTACAAGGTCGTGAACTGGCTGCGCACCGCCTCGATCATCGCCCAGGTCGAGCCGGTGGCGCGCGGCTACCTGGCCACCGACGCCGCCGGCACCCTGCGCCTGCCGCCGGTGCGCGGCTCCGACACGGTGGACCTGAACGCGGCCGGGCAGACCAACATCCTCGTCGAGTACGAGATCCACAACCTGTCCGACGCCGACTTCGTGTTCTCGATCCCCGCGGTGACCACGGCGCAGGTCCTGCTGCAGACCCTCGCCCCGCGCTACGGCTACGCCCCCGCCGACACCGCCGCCTACAACACCCGCTACCGCAACCCCGCGCTCGCCTTCCTGAGCGGCGAGCGCATGCTCATCCTCTACAGCAACGGCGGGCTGACCGCCGTGCGCGAGGCGCTCGACAACCTCCGCACGCGCCGCATCATCTGAAGCGAGGAAGGTTGAGGCTCTGCCTCGAACTCCGCCAGGGGGAGCCCCCCTGGACTGGCCTCGCCTAGAAAGTGCCGGTCCAGGGGCGGCTCGCCCCTGGCGGGTCTGGGCAGAGCCCAGCCTTGCTTCAGCCCATCCGCTCCTTCAGGTGGTCCGCGACCCTGAGCGCGTTGGCGATGATCGTCAGCGTCGGGTTCACCGCCCCGATCGAGGGGAAGAAGCTCGCGTCCGTGACGTAGAGGTTGTCCACCTCGTGCGCCCGGCAGTTCAGGTCGAGCACCGAGGTCGCCGGGTCGGTGCCGAAGCGGCAGGTCCCGGCCTGGTGCGCGGTGCCGCTGAGCGGGATCTCCTTGCCGAGGTACAGCTTGCGCTCCAGCAGCTGCGGATGCGCGCCGGCCGCCCCCATCATGGCCTCCAGCTTGTGCTTGAGCCGCCGGTGCGCTTCCATGTTGGTGGGCGTGACGTCGAGCAGGACCTTGCGGTCCGCGCCGTACTGGATGCGGTTCTCCGCCAGCGGCAGGTCCTCGCCGCTGAGCCAGAAGTCCATCGAGTACAGCGCCATCTTCTCGAACGGCATCTCCGGCACCCACGACAGCCACCCCGGCAGCGCCTCGCCGCGGATCTGCTCGCCATGCGAGGTCGCGCACATCTGGATCAGCCCGAGCGGGAACTCGTAGTCGTCCGCCCCGGCGTAGTAGTCGCTGATCCCCAGCGTCTTCTGGAACACGGTGTGGTTCGGCTCGCGCAGCAGCGCCATCAGCACCGACTGGTTGTGGCGCATGTAGTTGCGCCCGACCTGCCCCGACCCGTTGGCCAGCCCCTCCGGATGCGCCTCGCTCGCCGAGCGCAGCAGCAGCAGCGCCGAGGACAGCGCCCCGCACGCCACGACGACGATGTCCGCGGCATAGACCTCCTGCACGCCGTCGCGCACGACATGCACCCCGGTGACGACGCGCCCGCCCGCGTCGGTCTCCAGCCGCTCGACGTAGGCGTTGGTCAGCAGGGTGAACCCCGGATGCTTCGCGCGCGCGGGATCGACGTTGATCACCTGCGCGTCCGCCTTGGCGTTGACCGCGCAGGGGAACCCGTCGAACGCGTCGCAGCGGATGCACGGGCTGGTCGGCAGCACCTGGCCGTCCTTCTCGTCGAGCTTGATGCCCAGCGGCAGGTGGAACGGGTGCAGCCCCTGGCGGCCGAAATTGGCGCTGAGCTCCGTGATCCTCGGCTCGTGGCTCACCGGCGGGTACGCGTACGGCCCGCTGCTCCACGGCTCGTTCGGGTCCTCGCCGCGCTGCCCGTGCACGTGGTACAGCGCTTCCGCCTCGCCGTAGTGCTTCTCGAACGCCTCGTACGGCAGCGGCCAGGCGGGCGAGATGCCGTCCTCGTGGCGGATCTCGCCGAAGTCCGCCTCGCGCAGCCGGAACAGCGCCGCGCCGTACACCTTCGAGTTGCCGCCCACGTAGTAGTGCAGCCCCGGGTGGAAGCTCGCGCCTTTGCTGTCGTACCAGGTCTCCGCGGCCTGGTAGGCGCCGTCGACGAACACCGTCTTGCTGTCCCAGTTGGCGCGCGAGCGCTTGAGGTAGTCGCCGCGCTCGATCAGCAGCACCCGCTTGCCCGCCGCCGCCATGCGCTGCGCCATCGAGCCGCCGCCGGGACCGCTGCCGACCACGATCACGTCATACCTGTTCTCGGCCATCGGGCCCTCCTGCGCTCACCGGGACCCGCGTCGGGCCGCGTGCTCTACGCCACGGCCCGCGCCGGGTTCTCCGCGCCCGACGCCGCCGGCGCCCGCCCCGGACGGCACGACGACGCGCACGGGCCGGGCGCCGGCATCGACATCCGCCCGGCGCGGGGCCAGATCCGCCTCGCCGGGCGGTCCAGCCCGTCGGGGCGGGAGGCGCGCATGGCCGGTCGGATGCGGAAGAAGTCGGAGCTGCCGACCAAGGTGTGCCCTGTGTGCAACCGGCCCTTCGCCTGGCGCCGCAAATGGGCCGCCGTGTGGGACGAGGTGCGCTACTGCTCGGACGCCTGCCGCCGCGCAAGGCCCGCCGATGCCGCGCCCAGGCCTGTGCCCGGCCGCGGCTGACGCGAACCCCGGTGCGGCCCGGTGCGCCACACGGGACGACCCATGCGCCGCGCAAAGAAAGAGGGCCCGGAACGATGTCCCGGGCCCTCTCGCATTGTCTGAAAGCGGCGTTTCGTCGAACGAGGGCAGCTAGGCCGCCAGGCACTCCATCCCGACAGAAACCCAGGTCGCGGCGAACGGCGCTTGCGTCAAACAATGAGACACTGGATCACCTCCTTTCAGCATGTTGCGAAGGACCCGAGTGTGGTGCCCGCCCGCCATCTGCGCAAGTGTCCGCCGCCGCGCCCCGCGCCTGGACGGTCACGTTGCCGGGAGCGCCGGACCCGGCACGCCGGGCGGTGCAGCATCAGGCCTGGCGGCATCCGACGGGCCGGCAGCAGGCGGAGCGGCATCGGCCGGGGCGACGTCGGGCGGAACGGGGACCGCCCCACCCCGTACGGGCGCCTCGCTGCCGGCCGGAGCCGAGGGCACGCGGTCGCCGGCCACCTCGATGCGAAGCCGCGTGCCACGCCCCACGCGATGCAGCCCGTACTCCGCGCGGTGCAGGCTGCCGTCGCTCAGCAGCACGTCGGAGTGGCAGGAGACGCTGCCGTCCTCCGCGCTGTCCGTGACCACGTTGCGGAACTGCATGATCGCGAGCCCCTTGCCGCGTCCGAATGCCCCCGCCTGCAGGGCCGCCGACACGCCGTCCAGCGTGGCCATGCCGGTGCACCCCGGCATCGGTTCCGGGCCATGACGCGGGTGGCCGCGCTCTCTCCTATGCCGCGGATCCAGCATCCCGACGGCCCTGCCCAGCGGCGCGGCGACAGGACCGGCAGCGGCGGGACCCGCGACCGCCGACCCGGCACCGCCGTCCACGGCGGGCACGGCCGGGTCGGGCAAGGCGGTGTCGCGCACCCCGGAAGCATCGTCGGCGGGCACCGCGTCCGCAGGCGCCGCCATCGCGACGACCAGCGCTGACCCGGCCGGTCCGGAGAGCACCAGGCCGTACGCCGCCCGGCCCGACAACCCGCCCGCGCACACGGCCGCGTCCACCGTCATGCAGCGATGCCTCGCCTCCGCCGGCGTCGGCAGCACGACTCCGGCAACCTGGCCAAGCGTCACGGCGGCCGCGAACCACGCCTCCGCTCGCCCGACGACTCCGCGCGAGCGCGCGGCCGCAACCTCCGTCGCGACGGGAGGCCCGCCCGGCGCGGCCTCGCCCATGCTGGTGATCCGGTGGCCCCGCATGACAGCTCCCGCTCCTCGTCGCGACGGCCGGTGCGGCGGAGGAGCGTCGCCGCGGCGCCCCGGCCCGCAACATCCGCCCGGCGTGCCGCGACATTCGGGCCGCGCCGGCGCCACGACAAGGCCCGCATGCGGTGCCCCGTGCCGGCGTCGCCCGGATCGCGCCCCCGGATGCGGCGTGCGCGATCCGGGGCCGGGCGGCGCCACACGCACACGAACATGCAGGCGGCCGGCGGTCTTGAGCGTCTCCGGCGCGCTGCCCATCTCCGGGGCCGGGGCCGGGATGCGTCGCCTGCTGAGGGGCGCGTCCGGGCCGGTCGCCTGACCGATAGGGACATCACCAGCCATGGACATGGAAAAATTCACCGAGCGCTCGCGGGGCTTCCTGCAGGCCGCGCAGACCATCGCGGTGCGCGAGTTCCACCAGCGCCTCAGCCCCGAGCACCTGCTCAAGGCCCTGCTCGACGACGAGGAGGGCGCCGCCGCCGGCCTGATCCGCGCCGCCGGCGGCAACCCCGATGCGGTGCGCTCCGCCAACGACGCCGAGCTGGCCCGCCTGCCCAAGGTGAGCGGGCAGGGCGCGACGCAGCCCCAGGTCACGCCCGACCTGCTGCGCCTGCTCGACGCCGCGCAGGACACCGCGAAGAAGGCCGGCGACGCCTTCGTGGCGCAGGACCGCGTGCTCGTCGCGATCGCCGCCTCCGACACCCCGGCCGCCAAGGCGCTGCGTGGTGCCGGCGCCCCCGCCCAGGCGCTGGAGAAGGCGGTGGCCGACCTGCGCAAGGGCCGGACCGTGGACAGCGCGACCGCCGAGCAGAACTTCGACGCCCTGAAGAAGTACGCCCGCGACGTCACCGAGATCGCGCGCTCCGGCAAGCTCGACCCGGTGATCGGCCGCGACGAGGAGATCCGCCGCGCGATCCAGGTCCTCGCCCGTCGCACCAAGAACAACCCCGTGCTGATCGGCGAGCCCGGCGTCGGCAAGACCGCGATCGTCGAGGGCTTGGCGCTGCGCATCGTCAACGGCGACGTGCCAGAGGCGCTGCGCTCCAAGCGCGTGATGGCGCTCGACCTCGGCGCGCTGATCGCGGGGGCGAAGTTCCGCGGCGAGTTCGAGGAGCGCCTGAAGGCGGTGCTCAAGGAGATCGAGTCCGCGAACGGCGAGGTGATCCTGTTCATCGACGAGATGCACACCCTCGTCGGCGCGGGCAAGGCGGACGGCGCGATGGACGCGTCGAACCTGCTCAAGCCCGAACTTGCCCGCGGCGGACTGCACTGCATCGGCGCCACCACGCTCGACGAGTACCGCAAGCACATCGAGAAGGACGCGGCGCTGGCGCGGCGCTTCCAGCCCGTCTACGTCGGCGAGCCGAGCGTGGAGGACACGATCAGCATCCTGCGCGGCATCCGCGAGAAGTACGAGCTGCACCACGGCGTGCGCATCACCGACAACGCGCTGGTCGCAGCCGCCACCCTGAGCAACCGATACATCACCGACCGCTTCCTGCCCGACAAGGCGATCGACCTGATCGACGAGGCCGCGAGCCGGCTGCGCATG